>JAAEQG010001063.1 GCA_024231775.1 bacterium | reverse complement strand
GGTCACCGTCGCCATCCACGTCCGCCGGATCGGAAGTGCGCCCCGAAGGGAAAGCGGGTAGCACGCGATGCTCGCCGCATCACGAACCGACACCGCTCCCCGGGCCAGTCTGGTCCACGTTCTCCCACCAGGCGAAGTCATCAGCAGCAGCAGCCGATCCGAGGATATCTAAGTCGCCGTCGCCATCCACATCCGCCGCGTACACGCTCCGCGCCCCATCGAAATCGGCATTCACGCTATGCTCAACCCAGGCCGTGCCGTCGCCGCTCCCCGGACCAGTCTGGTCCACGTTCTCCCACCAGGCGATGTCATCAGCACTATAAGCCGCGCCGAGTACATCCAGGTCACCGTCGCCATCTACGTCCGCCGCGTACACGCTCCGCGCCCCACGGAAATCGGCATCCACGCTATGCTCGCTCCAGTCCGTGCCATCGCCATTCGTGTTTTCCCACCAGGCAACGGCATCATAATTCCGGGCTGCGCCGAGGACATCCAGGTCGCCGTCGCCATCCATATCCGCCGCCTGCACGCTCCACGCCCCGTCGAAATCGGCATCCACGCTACGCTCAATCCAGGCCGTGCCGTCGCCGCTCCCCGGGCCAGTCTGGTCCACGTTCTCCCACCAGGCGATGTCATTAGCATTGGCAGCCACGCCAAGCACATCCAGATCGCCGTCGCCATCCACGTCCGCCGCCTGCACGCTGTACGCCCCAGGGAAATTGGCATCCACGCTATGCTCGCTCCAGGCTGTGCCGTTGCCGCTCCCCGGGCCAGTCTGGTCCACGTTCTCCCACCAAGCGATGTCACCAGCGTCCCAAGCTGCGCCGAGGACATCCAGGTCACCGTCACCATCCACGTCCGCCGCATACACGCTTCCCGCCCCATCGAAATTGGCATCCACCACTTGCTCCACCCAATAGCCGCCGTCGCCGTCACCGTGTTGGGCATCAACGGTGAATTGCCAGACATGGGGGGTCACGGTGATGCCGTCACTGCTCTCGATTTGCGAGGAAGCATTGACCATCACCACTTCTCCGGCTTTGAAACTATCGACTGGATCAAAAAGGGTTATATTTTCCGCCGGAAAGCTATAGCTCCCGGCATAGATGCCACTCTGCAAACCCCGTACTGTCAAGGTTGAGGACGTAACCGTGCCAGCATTGATGACGCCATTGCAAGCCATAGAGATATTGTGGGTCGCCGTGACATTGAGCTTATTTCTGGCTGGCGTGACAGCGGTGACTGCAAAGGGTAGTGTCACCAGACCGCTGTTGTTGCTGGGATCGTAATCCATCGAGGTCGTGCTAATGGTAGCCACGTTGCTAATACCCGCCGCCAGTGAATCACTCAAGACGCCGGTAATGGTGATGACGCCGCCATCACCGGGCGACAGGTCTTGTACCTGCCACACGTAACTGATGCTGCCGGTAGCCGTGATCCGCGCGCCGCTGTAAGCATAGCTCAGACTACTATGCGCGACACTCACCGGGATGTTGTCTGTGATGATCACGCCACTGGCGGTGGCGCCGCCTACGTTGGTAAAGCTGAGGGTATAGGTGACGATACCACCAGACAAGGGTGTGTCAGGCATAAAAGATTTTTCCAAGACCGGATCAGCTTGCGACGGTTCATTCAACCAGACCGTGATGTCATCAGCATTCCCAGCCGCGCCGAGCACGTCCAGATCGCCATCGCTATCCACGTCCGCCGCATACACGCTCCGCGCCCCATCGAAATTGGCATCCACGCTATGCTCAACCCAGGCCGTGCCGTCGCCGTTCGCGTTCTCCCACTGGACGATGTCATCAGCAGACCGAGCCGCGCCAAGCACATCCAGGTCACCGTCGCTATCCACGTCCGCTGCATACACACTGTCCGCCCCATCGAAATTGGCATCCACACTATGCTCAACCCATGCTGTACCGTTGCCAGTCTGGTCCACGTTCTCCCACCAGGCAATGTCATCAGCATTGGCAGCCGCGCCGAGGACGTCCAGGTCGCCATCGCCATCCACATCCGCCGTATACACGCTCTCCGCCCCATCGAAATTGGCATCCACGCTATGCTCAACCCAGGCCGTGCCATCGCCGGTCCCCGGACCAGTCTGGTCCGCATTCTCCCACCAGGCGATGTCGTCAACATCAAAAGCCGCGCCGAGGACATCCAGGTCACCGTCGCCATCCACGTCCGCCGCATACACACTCCGCACTCCACCGAAATTGGCGTCCACGCTATATTCAACCCAGGCCGTGCCGTTGCCGGTCCCCGG
>JAAEQG010001062.1 GCA_024231775.1 bacterium | reverse complement strand
TGGATGATTGCGGCTCCACGCCGCCTTACTTCACGCATCCGGACAACCCGTTCCTGGAGTTCTACGCGGGCGCGTTCGTGGTGGACCGTTGGCAGGTGACGAACCGTCTGGCGCTGGAGGGGCAATTTCGGATGGACTACGCCTCATCGGTGCACGACCGCTTCGACTGGGCGGGGCGCGGCACGGCCTTGTACGCCCTGGACGAGGCCAAGCGACACGTACTCCGGGCGAGCATCGCACGGGCATTTCGCTCGCCAAGCCTGAGCCTGCGGGAGTTGTTCGTACAGCGCATCCCGTTGCCCAGCCCGCCCTTCCCGCCAGGCAGCTTCGGGTTGAACGCCGCCGGCACCGAGAATATTCGAAACGAGCATACCTGGTCCTACGAGTTGGGCTACACCGGACAGTTGACCGAGAAGCTCAGCCTGCGACTGGACTGCTACTTGCAGAAGTACCGCCATCTCGTCGGCGTAGTTGCACTTCCCACGTCCTTCACTTACGGCATAGACGACCGTAACAGCGCCAAGACGTGGGGCGGGGAGGTCGAACTGACCTGGAAGTCCAAGTGTCTGCAACTGTCAGCATGGTACGCCTACAACGCCTCGTCGGTGGAGTATAGCGGCAAGCAGGACATTCGCGGCTACCGGCCCGCCCCGCACAAGATGGGCGTCACAGGGCGGGTCAGCCTGCCGGATGACTGGACGATCAACGTGTTGTATCGCTACACGAGCGAGACACCGGGCGATCCGATCGACATGGACGACGTGAGTTCGACCTCGCGCCTGGACATTGCCGTGACCAAGGCGCTGCCCAAGTTGCACAGCGAGTTCCAGATTGGCGTCAGCGACGTGCTCGACGACGGGTGGAACCAGGCCCCCGGCGTGTTCGCGCCCGGAGGCAACGAAGTACCCGGACGGACGTTCTTCATACGCTACCAGGCGAAGTTCTAGGCGTGATGGTATGTGGAGTAGGACCAATTGAGTTACGAAGTGGAATGGTTGTGAGAGAACCTATGTGCCAACCTGATGACGGTCGCTCCCGGCGGGGGCATCTCACCGGCATTCGCCGGCGACCCGGGTACGCGCGGGTCACGCACGCCATTCTCACCCTTGCGGCGCTGGTAGCGGCGGCACTGACACTTACGGCGCGCGGTGCGCTGGCCGAAGAGATTACCATCGCCCTGAGCAGCAAGGCGGCCCCCTATGTTGAAGCCGCCAATGAGCTAAAGAACCAGCTTGTCGGGGCCGGGCACACCATACGGACAGTCGAGATCGGCAAAGCCACCAAGAAGTCGGATCTCAAGGGCGATAGCGATGCCATGTTCGTGGCCGTGGGAACTCCCGCCACTACCTGGCTCAAGGCCAATTTGCCTGCTCAGTCGCCGCTGGTGTACTGCATGACAACCGATATCGAGAAGGTAGCCAAGACCGGTGCCCCGACCGCCAAGCGGAAGATAGCCGGCGTGAGCACCAAGGTGCCCCTGAAGGTGCAGTTCGGCCTGATTGCCGAAGCGCTGCCCCGGGCGACCACCATCGGGGTGCTGTACCGCTCCGACAAAAGCAAGAGCGTCAGCTTGTTGGCTGATGTCAAGGCCAACCTCCGCGAGGGTTGGAAGCTCCATGCTGTCGCCGTGGACAAGCACAAGTCCGTGGCCAAGGCCATTGACGCTCTGCTGGCCGGCGACGTGGATGTGGTGTGGACCGCGCCGGACTCGTCGGTCTATAACGTAGCCACGGTCCGTTCGCTCCTGCTGACGGCCATTCGCTCCCGCACGCCGGTTTTCGGCTTCTCCCGCGGGTTCGTTCGTGCCGGGGCGCTTCTGGGCGTGGGTATCAAGCCTGCCCACCAGGGGCGCCAGGCAGCCGCTCTCGTGGAACTGCTTCTCAAGTCCGCCGGGGCGACCTCGCCCAGTGCCACCTCACAACCACGCTCCAAACAGCTCTATCCAGACCCGGAGTTCCAGCTTGCCGTGAATTTGATCGTCGCTCGCAAATTGTCTCTCACATTGCCCAAGAGCCTCATCAGTCGGGCGGTCCATGTGTTTGGCTCCGAGGAGGAGGGGAAGAAATGAGTTGGAGGAATCTCGTCGCCAAGACGAGTATTCGGTTCAGGGCGACAGCCCTGACGCTGATCGTCATTGTTAT
>JAAEQG010001061.1 GCA_024231775.1 bacterium | reverse complement strand
GCACCACCCGATCCTCGCTCACGCGCGGCGACGGGATCACACCCTCGTTCACCCCCACCATCAACACGTGCGCAAACTCCAACCCCTTGACCCGGTGCATCGTCGCCAACCGCACGCCCGGACCGGTGTCGTCCCGCGTGTGGGCATCAAGTTGCAAACAGTCAATCCCGGATGCTTCAAAGGCTACCCGATAATCCTCCAGCAAACTACTCTTCCGCGCAACGACACAAATCGCCTCGGCAGGCACATTATCCTCGACGATCAGCGATTCCAGCGCCCCGATCACATAGGTCTGCTCATCCGCCTGCGAATCAAAATGCCGCACCGTGGGCGGCGCGCCGTGCAGCAGCGACTTGTAGCCCAGGTGATCGTCCAATCCGCCGTCCAGGTCGTCAATCGGCTGGCCGGTGAGCACCGACACCGCCCAATCGCGGATCTCTTCGGTGGTGCGATAGTTGATGCGCAGCTTGCTCGACCGTCCGCGGATGTTGATGCTGCAATGGCTGAGCACCACCGGGCGGCCATAGATGCGCTGGTGCGCGTCGCCGACCAGGAACAGGTCGTTGCCGCCCTCGGGGACCATCTGCCGCAAGAGGCGCAGTTCTTCGGGGTGCAGGTCCTGCGTCTCGTCCACGACGACGGCGCGATAGGGCAGAATGCCCCCTTGCTCGGCCAGGTAGAGGCGCGTCTGGGAGACGAGGTCCAGCCACGTCATCTTATCCAGGGCATCCAACTCGCGCTGGAACTCGGCCAGCACCTCCCACACGGCCGCGCGCTG
>JAAEQG010001060.1 GCA_024231775.1 bacterium | reverse complement strand
GTCACATCCCGAACAACCGCATCGGACGCGCGCTCGCTTGCGGTGGCGACTTGCAGCGAAAAGGTCCCCAGCCGGTCGGCGCGGATGACAAAGCTGGTCGTGGCGACGTCGTTGGGGGGCAGGGTGAGCGTCTGGGGCGGCGGCGAGACGAGGTCGTACCACAGGTCGGGGGTGGGTTCGACCCAGACGGCCTGGGACTGGGGCGAATAGTTGTAGAGGGTGACAGTGACGGTCACACGCTCGCCCTGGCTGATGGTCGCGGGCAGACTAAAGTCGATGAACAAGTCCTGAAAGACGACAATGTCGTAGGCTGTGACGCCCAGTTCGCCATCCTGCGTGGATGCCAACGCCGTCAGCCGCCAGGTGGTGACGTTGTCGGCCAGCGGGAGATCGAGAGCCAGGTAGCCGTTCTCGTCGGTGAGCGCCTCGGCGTCCCAGTAGAGGGTCTCCGGGAAGACTTGCCGCAGGGGGAATGGCTCGACTGGGGTGGGTTGTGGGGTCGCGGACGGCGCGGGCGTTGGTGGGGCTGTGGCCGGCGCGGGTGGCGGGGTAACGGTCGGCGCCAGTGTAGGCAGGGACGTTGGTTCTGGCTGTGCCGGTTCTTCCGCTGGTTCCTCTGCCGGTTCGTCTGGTCGTGGTTCTGTCACTACTATTGTCTCTCCCACCGCGGTTATCGCAACTTCTTCGACTATTGTCTCTACCTCCACGATCGTCTCGCCCTCTACTTCTACAACCCTGGTTACCTCTACCTCTACCTCTTGCACCACGGCCTCCGGTG
>JAAEQG010001059.1 GCA_024231775.1 bacterium | reverse complement strand
GACCGGAGGCCTGCCCTAAGGCGGGCCGGAGCGGAGAGATCTCCTTGAGAACGAAAGGCGCCTACAGGCCCCGGGGGAGATTTCTCCATGCGGGCTTCGCCCCGTTCGGCTTCGCTCAGGGCAAGCTCTTAGTCGAAATGACAGATGCCGTTGCCGCCATAGGGCAGCGATTCACCCACAAACACGAATCTCACCCGGGCAAAAGGGGGACGGGTTTTCTCTTGACAAATACCTCTTAATGTGGTATAAGGATGTCCATTATGAGGCGGGCCTGCTGCGCGGCGTGAGGGGGGCGAGGGGCCTGGCGGAAAGAAGGAGCGTCTATTCACACGGAGGTGGAAGATGAAGAGGTACGCATGGTTGCTGGTGTTGGTGTTGGGTCTCAGTTCACTTGTCTGGGGGGATCTGTATAGCCCGTCCCCTGGCTTCGGTAGCGCCCTGAATCGGCTCGGCTTTGGGCCGTCGATTGAACCAAGGGGGATCGAGGTGGTGCAGAGGCCCTGGGCGGACATTTCGGGCTTTGAGGAGGGGATCTCCGAGGTGCGGATCACACCGAGTCAGCCGACGACGGCCGACGAGGTGTTCGCGGCCGTTTCCGGCTGGAAGCCCGATCCCGACTACGTCCTGGACTATGCGAATGTGACGATGGCCGGCGGCGAGATCCGGCTCGATCTGCATTGGCACAATCGACCGCCGGTTCCGACGATCCCGCCGGTAACACCGAAGGACTCAAGCCTGATGCAGCCCCAGTCCACCACCGTCGGTGGCATTGGGACGGTTCGGTCGTCGCAGAACAATTCTATAGAACTGGAACCCGTCACGCAGTATGTTCTTTCGCCTTTTAGCGGCACGCGCTACCAGGTCAGGGAGTCGCTGGGGACCCTGGCGGTAGGTGTCTACACCCTGCACATCGTCAGCCATGACCCCGTCCCGGGCAGTGCCTCCAAGACGTTCGCCGTGCACGAGGCCGAAGCGCGCGGCGGTTTCCCTTGGGGCGAAGAGAGCCCCCTGTTTCGGCTTCTGGGGCCCTGAGGCGTTTCACCGGAAGACCGATGAGGGTCCGATTATCTCGATTGCCCGCCTTTTGTCCCGCGGTGGGGGCCGAATCTGTGCTGCCGAATGCGGTCCGGCGATTGGCATGTCCCGCGACATACCGTAGACTTTGGGTGTAGAGCGCTGCGATGGGGGGTGCGATTCCCCCGTCTTGGTGCGGTGACGTATTTTGGGGGTGACGAGATGACGAAGAAGACGGTTTCTGTGGTAATCCTCTGCGCCTTGATGACCGGT
>JAAEQG010001058.1 GCA_024231775.1 bacterium | reverse complement strand
GTATCCACCACTCGGCTGGGTACACGCCATGAGTGAGCGGGATTGGGAAGCGTCGGAGAGAGATTTTCGCAAAGCCATCGAGCTCAATCCGCGCTACGCGACGGCCCACCACTGGTATACGATTTTGCTGGTGGCCCTGGGCCGATTCGACGAGGCCGAACGTGAAATCGGTAGAGCCCGCGAGCTCGATCCCGGATCGCTGATCATCAATCGTGACTATGCAAGTGTCGCATTGTTTCGCCGGAACTTCGATCTCGCGCTGCAACGCTGCCAACGCGCCGTCGAGATGGACCCGACGTTTGCTCCCACCCGCAAGATCCTGGGTGATATCTACATATCCTTGAAGCGCTATGACGAGGCGATCATCGAGTTTCGCAAGGCTGTTGAGTTAGAGGGACGTACGCCAAGGTACGCGGGATCGCTGGGCTGGGCCTACGGGCTTGCCGGGCGCCGCGCTGAGGCGCTCGAAGAACTCCGGATCCTGACTGAGCTCTCCGCACAGGGGGAGTATGTCCCGGCTTATGCGTTCGGGATGGTCCACGCCGGCATACAGAACTTCGACCTGGCTTTCGAATGGTTCGACAAGGCCTGTGATGAACGTGACAACGAACTGCCGTTCTTCAAGTTTGTGCCGAGGGCAGACGTGCTGCGCTGCGACCCGCGGTTCGACAAGTTGGTCGCCCGGTTGAAGCTCCCGTCTTATCCACCGGCGCCGGTGGTCGATCCTTGGCCGACCATCAAACCGTGTCTGGCGGTGCTGCCGTTCGAGGGACCAAGCACGGACACTGACACGCTCTACCTGAAAGAGGAGATCCCCGCGAGCATTATCCACGGCCTCTCGAATCTGTCAGGTTTGCAGGTTGTGCCGCGAAGTACGGCGTTTCGCTATCAGGTTCGCGATCAGGACACGGCGGCCATCGGTCGAGACCTTGGCGCCACAGCGGTACTGACCGGCCAGGTCAATGCACGCGGTGATGCCCTGACGATCCGCACCGAACTGGTGGACGTGTCCTCCAAACGGCAACTTTGGAGCGAGCGCTACGACAGGAAGCTCGCCGACATCCTCACGATCGAGGAAGACATCGCAGAGCGGATCTCAGAGAAACTCCAGCTTCAGCTCACGGGCGAGGACCGGACCCAACTCGCCAAACGCTCGACTGAGAATGCACAAGCACACCAGGCCTATCTCGAAGGTCGCTTCTGGTGGAACAAGAGGAGCCGGGAGGGTTACAGCAAAGCCATCGAGTTGTTTGACGAGGCGATCCGTCTGGATCCCGACTACGCCCTGGCCTATGCCGGCAAGGCTGATTGCTACTGTCTGATGGTGCTCTTGGATTCTCCTCCCAAGGAGTGCATCCCCAAAGCACGAGAAGCAGCCGAACAAGCCCTGGCATTGAACGACCGGCTCGCCGAGGTGCATACGTCCCTCGGCTGGATCAAGTGCGTTTATGACTGGGATTGGACGGGCGCCGAGCGCTCCTTCAAGCGTGCGATTGAGCTCAACCCGCGCTACGTGACGGCATACAACTGGTACGCCGTGTTCCTGGCGGCGATGGGCAGAGACGCCGAAGCCGTGGAGCAGATGACGCACGCTCACCAGCTCGATCCGGGCTCGCTCATCATTAACCGGGATCTTGGGGTCGTTTACTCCTGGACGGGCCAACTCGATCGCGCGATCGAGCAACTTCGAAAGACGATCGAGATGGACCCGCTCTTCGCCCCGGCCCACGCCCATCTCGGACGGATCTACACGGACAAAGGCATGTACGATGAGGCCATCGTCGAGCTGGAAACCGCCGCTGACCTCGCTGGAGGCGTGACGCACGCAGGCTACCTGGGCCAGGCCTATGCAAAGGCTGGACGGACGGACGACGCGATGCGGCAGCTGGAAATGCTAACCGAGTTCTCGAAGCAGCATGAGGTACCAGCCTTCAAGTTCTCGTTGATCCACGCGGGGCTTGCCGACAAGGAGCGGGCGTTTGAGTTGCTGGAGAAGGCGTACGAGAATCGAGAATTCCCGATGGCTATCCTCAACGTCGCCGAGATTCTGGGCGGCCTGCGCGACGACCCGCGCTTCGACGACCTGCTCTACCGCATCGGACTCGAGCCGGACCCCAGGCCGTCAACTGCCACGCCGCCGGCTGGCAAGATCATGCTTGCCGTGTTGCCGTTTGAGGACATGAGTCCCGAGCCGCAGGAGTGGTTCAGCGACGGCCTGACCGAGGAGATGAGCGCTCAGATCGGTCGGCTGCGCCCGGACAAGCTCGGGGTAATCGCCCGTACTTCGGCGATGCACTACAAGGGCACGACCAAGCTGGCCGCCCAAATCGGACGCGAACTGGGCGTCGACTATCTGGTCGAAGGCAGCGTGCGGCTTGTGGAGAAGAGCCTGCGCATCACGGCCAAGCTGATTCAGGTTAGCGATCAGACGCAGCTCTGGTCCGAGGACTTCAACCGTACGGCCGCCGACGTGCTGGCTATCCAGAGTGACGTCGCCCAGCGCGTCGCACAGTCGCTGGCCGTCGAGTTGCTTCCCCGCGAGCGCGCCCGCCTAGCCGCCAAGCGGAAAGTGAACACGGCAGCTCACTCGGCCTATCTTCAAGGCCGCTTCTGGTGGCACAAGCAGAGCCCGGAAGGATGGAGCAAGGCGATCGAACACTTCCAGAGGGCGATCGATATCGATCCCCAGTACGCCCTCGCATACGCGGGCCTCGTGGACACGCTCTGCGGGATGGCTAGCTGGAACGCGGTTCGGTCGTCGGAGGTCGCAACAAGAGCCAAGCTGGCCGCCGATACGGCCTGCAGGCTCGACGACACGCTGGCGGAGGTGCATACATCACTGGGATGGTATGCCATGATGTTCGAGTGGGACTGGCCGCGTGCCGAGCGGGCGTTCAAGCGGGCCATCGAGCTCAACCCGGATTGCGAGTACGGCCATCATCTCCATGCGCACGTGCTGACCGCACTGGGGCGCGACGACGAAGCCATCGCGCGCTACCAGAGAGCTATCCAGGCCGAACCGGTTTCACCCCACAATCGGACCTGTTTCGGCAGCCATCACCTCGCAATGGGGCGGTTGGATGATGCCGAGCGCCAGTTGCGTTTGGCTCTGGAGTGGGACCCGGAATACGTCCCGGCCCTGTGGTATTTGAGTAGTGTACGCCAGTTGCAGGGACAGCAGGATGAGGCGGTCGCGACGTTCGAACTCGCCTGTCGGATTGCTCAGAACGACCCTTCCATTAAATCGGGGCTCGCCAGTGCCTACGCGATGGCTGGGAGGGCCGAAGACGCCCGGCGCCTGCTGGATGAACTGCACGCCGTCGCGAAGACCCGGCACGTTGGGGCCACGGATTTCGCCAGGATCCATGCCGGCTTGGGAGAGAAGGACGAGGCATTCCGATGGCTCGACAAGGCCTTCAACGAACGCGAAGGCTGGCTCCCCTGGGCTCAGTTCGAGCCCGGCTTTGAGAACCTCCGCGGCGACCCGCGCTTCGACGATTTGAGGTGCCGCATGGGCATCGATCCGTAAGCGTATCCAAAGCCACAGGCTACGACGCCGTCTTCCGACTAAGTCATGCAGGCCGGGCTGGCCTTCTTCCAAGTCACGACGGCGCACTTCCGTGAGCGGTGCTGCCCCAGTTCATTGGAGGGTGGGCAGCGCTACCGTTTTGCTGCCGTTTTACGCAACCGATAGCCCTTCCCGGGTTCGACCAAGAGTGGTGTTGTGCGCGGCCGCCCTTCGGGGCGGCCGCTATGATGGGAGGGAAGGCTTCGCACTCCGCCAGCAGTAGTCGGCGAGGACGTGACGTCGGCTCATTGCCGAAACCACCAGAAAACAACCATTTCATAAGTGATCCCGGTATGTAACAGATGGGGGGATCGGCGTCGGGTCGGTCCTCAATCTCCGGTTGCCAGGCAGCGCGCCGGACGCGCTTTGCAGGGTGTCCACCGTGCCGACTTCGACTTCCGCGAAGCCGAGGTTCTCGTCGCTCATCTCGACGCGGACAGGGCAGACCCCATCGGCATACGCCCGGCCGATAGCGCCCGTCGCCAGCGGCTCGGTCAGCACGACGAAGCGTCCGGCGTGCTCCGCAGCCGGCGTCACCCCGCGCAGGGCCACGCGTTCCTTGAACGAGTCGGCGTTGTCCGACGGCTTGATGATCGGGCCGGAGACGCCCAGCACGTCGAAGCGGGCCCGGTCGGCACCGCTCTCGTTGCGGATCAGGACGATCCCGGTCTGGGGCTGCTCGCGTTGACCCTCGCGCCCGACGTTGCGCTGCCGCCGCTGATGGTCCAAGGCCACATCGACGAAGGCGTTGAACGTCTCGGCCGGGATGACCAGCGGGTCACGGGAGTGGACTTTCTTGAGCGTTGCGGTCATAGCACTGCACCGGCTTCCCAGAGCTCATCGCCGATCGGCTGGACGGTAACGCTCTGGCGCGGATAGAAGATGATCCCGGATCCGTACGGATCGTAGAGATCGGGCGAAGCCGGTCCCATCGCCGCCGTGGCCTCCGTTTGACTGTTGGTCCCGCGTACGGTGTAGCGCAGCTCGATCGACGGCCCTTGACCGGTGGTGACCATGCGGCTCTCGAAGTTCTCGTCAACGATAACGGGCATGCTCGCTGCGCTCGCTCAGGATGGAGGCTGTAGGGTGGCTGTTCGCGATGGTCTTTCGCATGTCAACCTCCCAGTCTCCGGTCTCATGCCTCATGCGAATACCCGTCCTCCGGTAATCGCCGCGTCGACCAGCCGCTTGGTGTGCTTGGCGGTCAGCGCGGTGGCCGTTGCGGTTCGCTCGACCGCGTCACCGCCGCCCAGGCCGCGGACCGCCGCGGGGTTGAACGTGCCGGTGACGCTGATCTTGCGAGCCAGCACGTCGGCGACGCCCTCAAGCTGCTCCTTCAGGTTGCCGGGCAGCTTCGGTTTGCCGGGCGGGGCCTTCTCCGTCTCGGCTTCCGTCCGCTTGCGCTTCGCCTCCGCGAGGGCAGCATCCAGGGCTTGGCGGGCCTCGGCGAGCTGACGCTTGGTCTCGGCGATCTTGGCATCGGTATCAGCGTCGAGGGCTTTCTGAGCCTCCTCGAACTGCCGGCCGATCTCGGTCAGGGTCGCCTCGTGCGTAGCGGCGGTCTCAGCCCGGGCGCACTCCCGGCGCCGCTCGCGTTTAGTCAGTGCAGCCGCGCGGGCGTCTTCGACCTCTCTGGCTTGCTCGGCGAACTCCTGGTCGGCCATCTGTTTGGCCAGCGCCGCCTGCTCGCCGGTCAACTCTTGTTCCGGGCGGACAACGTTCGAGGGGCCGGCTGGCTACGCAGCTTCTGGTGATACCTGCGTAGAGTTTTGGCCCGCCATAGAGCAGTAGACGCCGCCTCCGACAGCCGATAAGATGAACAGCCGCGGTCGCACACACGAGCCGACAGCTGTAACACCATGCGATACATAAGGTTACGGCGAGAGGGGGCGACGGTTGACGGGGACGGAGTCTGCCCACGGCGGCTGCTCTCCGGCGAACAGATCGGATTATGAACATATGCTCAAAATCATCAACATCTGCGGGGCGCGGCCCAACTTCATGAAGATCGCTCCGCTCATGCGGGCCTACCGGGCCAACGACGACATCGCGCCGATCCTCGTGCACACCGGGCAGCACTACGACCCGAACATGTCCGACCTGTTCTTCCGCCAGCTCGGCATTCCAGAACCGGACATCAACCTCGGCGTGGGGTCCGCCAGCCACGCCGTGCAGACCGCGGAGATCATGCGTCGGTTTGAACCGGTGATCGCCGAGCATCAGCCGGACTGGGTTGTGGTGGTGGGGGACGTGAATAGCACGATCGCGTGCGGACTGGTTGCGAAGAAACTCGGGGTGCGATTAGCACACGTCGAAGCCGGCCTGCGGAGCTTCGACCGCACCATGCCCGAAGAGATCAACCGCCTGCTGACCGATGCCATTTCGGACCTGCTGCTAGTGTCCGAACCGAGCGGGTTGGAGAATCTCAAGCGCGAGGGGACCCCAGACGAGAAGGTCCACTTCGTCGGTAACGTGATGATCGATACGCTGCGGGCCAACCTGTCCAAAGCGGAGCAATCGACGGTGTTGGTAGACCTGGGCCTGGAGCCGGGAGGCTACAACGTCATCACGCTGCATCGGCCGAGCAACGTTGACGACGCGGAGATCTTCGGGCGGATTGTCGATGCGCTAGAGGTGATCCAGCAGGATCTTCCGGTGGTGTTTCCGATGCACCCGCGGACATTGCACAACCTCTCCAAGCTGGGGCTAGCGGAGCGTCTGGAGGGTCTGCCGCGGCTGCGGATCGTCGAGCCGATGGGCTACCTGGATTTCCTGAGGTTGATGAGCAAGGCTGCGGTCGTGCTGACTGATTCCGGCGGGATGCAGGAAGAGACGACGATACTGGGGGTTTGGTGTCTGACCATCCGGGAGAACACCGAGCGTCCCATTACCCTGACCGAAGGGACCAACACGCTAGTCGGCACGGACCCGGAGCGGATGGTCTCGGAGTATCGCCGCTGCCGTTCGACGCCGCTGACCGATCCGCCGGTCCCGGAGAAGTGGGACGGTCGGGCCGCCGAGCGAATTGCAGCGGTGTTGGCAGAAAACGCGTTGCTTCAAGCGTAAGGAACTCAGGGACCCACACGGTCGATCGTACGGGTTGTCCTTGTGGTCCGCGGAGATCGAACTGTGAGCGCTTCAGGAACAACTCGCCGGCAGGAGATTGCCGGCCAGGACATGAAACCGGACCGATCGGGCCAAGAGCCGCTCCGTGTCGTGTACCTCGCCGGGACGAGCTACTGTGGTTCGACGCTAATGTCCTTTTTGCTCAACATGCATCCTGAGGTTCTATGTATTGGCGAGATGGGGCCCGCCCGTCAATTCGAGGTCGAGGGCTACCGATGTTCCTGCGGTGCCGTGCTTGCACAATGCCCGTTTTTCCTGAAGGTCAAGAACCGGATGGAGGAGCGGGGCGTCGCGTTCGACATGAACCGCTGGGAGTTGCGTTACCGCTACAGCGCAAGGCGCACGATAGAGCGGCTGGTAATGGGAACGTTGGGGAGTCGGTTATTACGTTCCATTCGTGATCCGCTCCGTCCGCTCATTCCCTACTACACGGCGCGGATGAACGATTTCGAGCGGCGCAACAGGGCTTTCATTCGCGCCGCGCTTGAGGTCTCCGGCAAGCGCGTCTTCCTTGATGCCACGAAGTACTCCTCGCGGATTCCGTTATTGTCACGCATTAAGGACATTGATCTGCGCGTCATTCATCTCCTGCGCGATCCGCGAGCGTATTGCCACTCCGCGCGGAAGCACCAGGGAAAGCAAGCGCAACCCGCGTCTCGGGAGTGGGCTGTATATCAGTACCACTTCGAGGAGATCCGCCGCCGGCTGAGTCCCGAACGCTGGATGCAACTGAAGTATGAAGCGTTATGCGCGGATCCGGACTCGCATATCTCGGCATTGTGCGACTTCATGGGTGTGCCACCCTTGGGGGCGCCGGGCGACTTTCGGACCCTGTCCCATCATATCATCGGCAACAAGATGCGCGATGCGTCGGATCCCCGAAGCTCCATCAGGCTAGATGAGAAATGGCGCGAGACCTTATCGAGCCCGGATCTTCAGGTTGCTGCGCGCATCGCCGGCCGGCAAGCCCGGAGGTACGGTTATGATCTGTGAGTCCACGGGCCAGGTATGGGAGTCAGCGGGGCGACACAGGCAAGGTGTGTGCGGCGTGTTGCCCCGGCATGATTGCCCGGTACGATGGGTACCTCACCGGGAGCGGACACTAGTGAGCCCCGTACGATTGAAGGCCGGGACCGAAGCCGGTGATGCGGGATCCTCAAGTGGCTCGCCGTGGGGCCATCCTGAACTGCTACCACCGTCGGCGGGACGGTGCCTTTCGAGCCTCGAGACGAGCAACCATCTGGCGGAGAGTCGGGCATGAAGTCTCGAATCGGTCGGGATTACTGGACCACCCATCACGAACGGCAGGATGCGAACGTGGCACAGCGGCCGGCTCGGGGGTGGGGGCGCGTCCAGCGATACATGCACAAGGCGCGGGCGCGGGTCGGGGCGGAGCCATGGCAGACGTACCGCAGATACCTCACCTACAAGGTGTTCAGAGCTCACCTCCCGGTCCGCGAGGAATGGAAGTGTCTCGAGATCGGCTGCGCGCCGGGACACAACCTGACCAGATTCTGCAGTGTGTTCGGCTATCAACCTTTCGGAGTGGAATACGGCCCCGTGGGAGCGCAGGCGACGCGCGATACGTTTGAACAAGCCGGCTTCAGCGCTGCTAACGTCATGGAATCCGACTTCTTCGACGAGCAGTTTCAGGCTGAGCATGCCGGGCGCTACAACGTCGTGCTGTCGGAGGGGTTCATCGAGCACTTCGACAACGTGCGGGACGTCGTACGGTCGCACGTGAATATGATCGTGCCGGGAGGCTATCTAGTCTGCGCGATTCCGAATCTGTGCGGATGGGCGTATCCGTTCCTCGCGTTATTCGGCCGCGACATGTTGCGTGCACACAACTGCGACATCATGCGGCGCAAGGTCTTTGAACGGCTATTCGAAGGAATGGGTCTCACGCAGCACTTCTGCGATTACGTGGGAGTGTACAATTTCTTTGGCGGGATCTTCCGGCACGAGAAGTCGGTCCGCGGATTAGTGACCAAGGTCGCGGTTCGGGCAAGCAGCTTGCTGAATCACGCGATGTTCTTCGGCCTTCGGGGTCGGGCATGGGAGACACCCTGGAGCCCATACCTGCTGTACCTCGGGCAGCGCGAAGCCCGGGCGGCATCATGAGAGACAGCTCAACAGCGTGGGGGCGGGTCTCCCAGTACGATGAGCGGATCAGACGCAGCACGGTGACGTCGGCATCCTGCTGGGGAGCCCGCTACGGTTCCACCGCCTGGTGAAGCCCGGTAAGCGTTTTCATCAAAACCGCGCGCCGGCGGCAGCCCACGGGGTCGATTTCGGACCACGGCGCACAATCGATCGAGCCACGATCGACATTGCGCAGGCCTGCACTCGGCGTAGGCGCCTCCGGGGAGGAGACGCGTGTCCAGATCCAAAGAGCTTGCCAAATCCATCGGGAGCACTCTCACCTCTCAGGCAACCACCGCCGTCGTCTCTCTGGCATTCTTCGCCTACTTTGGGCGAATGTTGGAGAAGTCGGAGATGGCCTTGTTTGCCCTGGTTGGGACCCTGTCCGCGTGGCTTCTGCTGCTCTCAGGGTTAGGCATTGGCACGCTGGCGATTCGGGAAACGCCGACGTTGGTGGCCGAGGGCAAGCACGAGGATGTGCGCCGGCTGATCAGCAGCGCGATCGTCTACCGTGCGATCCTCAGCGTGGTCGTGGCGATCGGGATCTTGTTGCTGATACCGTGGCTGAGCCGGGCCGTGTTCGAGTCGGACCGGTACACCGCATCGCTCCGGCTGGTCACGGTGGTCGCTTGGCTGATGGCGCAGGGGCAGACGCTGGCGCTAATACAATGGGCGTTGCAGTGCTTTCACATCCGGGCGTTGTGCAACGTGGTGAACGCGGTCGGCGCCCGCGTTCTAGCGCTTGTCGGCTACCTCTGGCTGGGCATCGATGGATTCGTGCTGGGGTTCGGCGCAGCGGCGGTGCTGATTGTCGTCATTCACCTGTGGACCCTGCGCCGCGAGTTGACGGCGCACCTCATGCCTCTTGGGCGTCTGCTGCGGCAGAGCTCGTCTTACATCGGCGCGGACTTGCTGCGGAACCTGATGAGGAGCGTGGATCGGCCGCTGGTCGGAGTCCTGTTGGGCGACGTAGCGTTGGCGGACTTCTACGTGGCCAAACGGATCTACGAGTTCATTGCCGCCGCCCTGATCGCCGTCACCAGCCCAATCGGGGCCAAGATATCCGAGGTCAAGATCCAGGGACGCGCCGCGTTGAACGCCTACTTCCACAAGGGGCTGTTTCTGCTGGCGATTCTGTTTGTCCCCGTCGGGTGCGTCATGGTCAGCCTGACCGAACCGATCCTGCGGGTCCTGACCGGCACCAAGTACCTCAGTGCCTCGTCGATTCTGGCGTGCTTCGGCATCACCATAATGGCTCAGTCCACCTTTCAGGTCTGGTACGAGGGGCTCTTCCGCCTGGCCCGCCCTCGCTATCTGGTGCTGCACAATGTGTTGCAGGCGGTGGTCACTTTTTCGCTCTACGGCGTTCTGCTCCCGTTCCTGGGCCCCAAGGGCATTCCGCTTTCGTATGCGGCGGCCTGCGTCGCTGCGGGAGGCTTCTCGGCGTACTTGCTGCATCGTCAGGTGGGGCTGACGGGCCGGCTGGACGTCTACGCCCGATCCGGCCTGTGTGGAGCGGGCGTTTTTGTCGCCACTTGGGCCGCAGCCCAATTGGGTCACTCGGTCTGGGCGCTTGCGGTAATAGGCTGCGCCGCGGCTGCAAGCTACGCTACGGGCTTCGTGCTGCTGGTCCCACCGGACGTGCGTCCGCTGCTGAGGCGTATTTCTCAGCGGGTGCCGGGTTTGCGCCGCGTGCCGTTGTGAGGCCGGCGGTCCCCAGTCCTTCCGGACTCCGGCAGGGGGATTCCGTTCATCTCAGGGCGCGCAGCGACGCCCCTTGCTCTGCCGGTGGGCTCAGCGTACCGCAGACCATCGCAGCATGACCAACCTCTTTTCACATGGGAACCCCTACGGTGAGAATCGCCCTGGTAACCGCATCGTTCCTGCCGAAAGTGGGCGGAGCCGAGTTCGTAGTTCACCATCTCGCACAGCAGTGGTGCGAAATGGGCCACGACGTCCGCATCTTGAACTATGCGGCTTCTGAACCCAGCCACCCTGAGGCTCGGTACTCTGTGCGCCGGTACTCCGTCCTCCGCGGAGCGAGCCGGTTCGGAGCCCATCGCTTTCCGTTCCGGTGGCACGTGGCCCGCCAACTCCGCCGGTTGCTCGAGGAGTATCAGCCGGAGTTCATCTCGGTGCATTTCGGTTACCCCACGGCAGTCTGGCTCAGCGGGGTGAAACCGCTACCCCGCTACTTGGTCACCTGCCACGGACCGGCACTCAACGAAACTCCGCAGGGTCCCCGCCAGCGCTTCGGGATCGACCGCCTTGTCGCCGGCGTCCTCAGCGCCTCCGCTGGAGCAGTCGCCTTGAGCAGCGACGGGCGGCGGATCATGGAGCGCATTGGCGTGAACCCCGGCAAGATCCTGGACATACCCAACGGTGTGGACCTGGCGAGATTTCAGACTCCGGTGACCGACTTCGATCTGCGTGCGCACTTCGGTTTGCCGGCGGACGCGCGGATTGTGCTGACTGTGGGCCGGATCACTTGGGCCAAGGCTCATGACGCCGGAATCAAAGCCTTCGCCAAAGTGCATGCCAAGCTTCCTGAGACCCACTACATCATGCTCGGTAAGGGAGTCAGCAAGTGGCAACCGCTGGCGACAGACCTGGGTGTCGCCTCGAACGTGGTGTTCTGCAATGGATTGTACGATAGCGAACTGGTCGGTGCCTACCAGCAGGCAGACATCTTCTTCCTGCCATCCGTCAAGGAACTCTGCCCGATGGTGGTCCCCGAGGCGATGGGAGCCGGGCTTCCCGCGGTGGTGACCAACATCAGCGGCAGCCAGGACATGGTGCAGACCGGCGACAACGGCTTTGTGGTCGAGCCCGGAGACGTGGACGCGATGGCGGAGGCGCTGCAGGATTTGCTGGAAGACGATGCCCTGCGCACGCGAATGGCCCAAGCCAGCTCGATCAAAGCCCAGAACTACGCGTGGGAACGGGTCGGTCGTCTGTATCTGGAACACGCCTGACCGGAGACCATATGGGCGGGGGTCTCTTGTCGGTTTGCAGGGTTCGATACACAAGGAGCCGCGCGCTTGCGCAAGACCGTGCCCATCATGTTCTATTAGGTCGGATTGGAGCGCCACGCGTCGTGTGGCGTCGTGGTTTCCGATCCGATCCGGTTCTTTGAACGCAAGAAGTATGTCCTGCCCAGTGCTTGGTCGGTAACTTGCGCCGGCGGGAAACAAGACGTCTGTCCGCGACGCACGAGCGGGAATCGCGGCTAGAAGGTCCGGTTTGGTTTGAATCGAGTAGTTCATTCAGGTAGAAGGCCCCAGAGCCTATCCCACTACTCCCCTCCCTGCAGTGAGGGCAGGGGAGGGTTGGATTCCTTGACGGTTATGTTCCTCTCCCGCC
>JAAEQG010001057.1 GCA_024231775.1 bacterium | reverse complement strand
CGGGAGCACAGCGCCCAACCGCGGCAGCGCGTTCCGGGACGTGCGTATCCCGAGCCATCAGCCAACCAACACCACCTGGGAGTGTTTACCGACTTTGAGTGTCCGGCATGCTCGTGCGAGGCGAAGCGCTTGCGCCAGCAGATTGTCCCCTTGTTCGACGGGACGCTGGCGGTATCGATCCGCCACTATCCACTGAATGACGAATGCAACGACGACGCCACGGGAACCGCACATCCTCAAGCGTGCGGCGCAGCCTACGCTGCGGAAGCCGCCCGACACCTCGGTGGAGAAGACGCCTTCTGGGCCATGCACGACCTTCTCTTCGCGCATCGGCGCGAGCTGGGACCGGCGACCTACTCCTCCCTTGCGGAGCGCCTGGGGCTGGACGTGGAACGCTTCCGGCAGACGGTCAGCAGTGGAGACGTACGCAGCATCGTGCGGGAAGACGTCGCCTTGGCCACCAGGTTGGGCGTCAGCGCGACGCCCGCCCTGTTCCTGGACGGTCGCAGAGTGACCGACCTGGGCCGCGACAACCTGGTGTTCTGGAAGGCAGTGGCCGACAAGTGGAAAGCCTCCGCCCGAGACCGTCGCATGGCTGCGACGAACCCGAAACGAAAGTGAAGCGGATGCCGCCGCCTCCGCAGGATAAGTGGAAATGACCACCGCTAACCTTCAACCGGAATCGCACTGGGGCCGGCGTCTGGAGATCACCGTCCCCCGAGCCCAACCCGGCATCACTGAGCAGATCATCGACGACGAAGCCGTCCTCTATGACTGTCAAACCGGCAGGATCCACCGGCTTAACGAAACCGCGCTCTCGGTGTGGAAGGCCTGCGACGGGAAGGCGACGAACCTTCAACTCGCGGAGCGGATCACTCGCGAATACTCCGTCCCGTTTGAACGCGCGGTCGAAGATGTGGAGCAGACCATCGCCGCCTTTGCCCGAACCGGGCTGGTGACGGAGGCAGTGCCAGCATGACCACCGGATGCAGCACCGATCTTCTCCGTCTGTCGCCCTCGACCAGGGCGGGGGCAACCGCGAGCACGTCGGCACCTACAGCAAGCGGAACTGGCTCCGGACGCTGTTGTGCCCGCGTCGGCCCGGTGGAGATCGAACTGAGCAGCAGCCTGGCGGACGCGGCAGAAGACTTCGCCGCCCTGTATCGCCATTGGCTGCTCACCCCGCCCCTCGGCCCAGCCTCCATCCGCATACGCGTGCGGCAGGAGCAGCGTACCCGCTGGGGGGCAAAGCGTTACACCATCGAAGGTGACGGAGAGCGCATCTTCGGACAGGTCCGGCCGGAGGAGGTCCTGCCCTACGTGGAATGGGCCATCAACTACCGGGTGATCGCCACGCGAACCGAGTTTCTCCAGTTGCACGCCGCCGTGCTGGCTTGGCGCGGGAACGGGGTGATGCTGGTGGGTCCTTCGGGGAGTGGGAAGTCCACCCTGACGGCGGCCCTGGCGGCACGCGGTTGGGACTACCTCTCCGACGAGTTCGCCCTGATCGACCCGGTCTCTCTCCGGGCGCATGCCTTCCCCAAGGCGCTGTGCATTAAATCCGGATCGTTCGCCCTGGTGCGAGACCTGGGCCTGCCGCTGTGGGACCGGCGTCCATACGTCAAGGCGTTCAAGGGGCGGGTGGCCTACGTCAGCCCGCATGATGTGCGCACGCAGACTACCCCTACTCCGATCCGCTTGATTGTGTTCCCACAATACACCGGCGGTCGGATGGCACTGCATACCGTCTCGCGTGCCCGCACCGTGTTCTCCCTGACCGCCAACGCCTTCAACCCCCACCTCTTCGGCGAACGTCTGGTCGAGGTGCTCAGTGGGATAGCCCACGGCGCCCAGTGCGTCGCGCTTGAACCGGGCGAACTGGACCACACCTGCAATCAACTGGCCAAACTCATCGACTGAGCGCCGGCAGGCGATATCCTCGTTTTTTGTTTTGCGATATCCTTCCATATCCTGCTATATCCTTCCGGTTTGGTGCAGAAGCCCCGAGAAGCGACTCCGTGGGATGCGGCGGGGAGCGTCATCGCTCTCGCGTACCTCGACGATGGTCTGATCGATGCGGGCGCGCTGACCTGGGGTCTGGGCCTGAACGCTGCCGGGTTTGCAGCCACGCTGGGGCATGGGAATCTCCCTCCATGAGTAGTACATGGCGCGCGATCGAGAAAGCGGGTTTCTTGAGCGAGCACCCGCCTATTGGGGCTCAGGCGGCGTTCATTCGTGGAGTCCCGGCGAGCCGAGATGCGGCGGGAAGCTCCGCTTGAAGACCGCCGAGGGCAGCGCTACACTCCCACCGTATCGGGCCGGAAACCGCCTCGCGAAGCGGTCTTTAGCAGACATCCACAGCGTCTAATTCGAGGGTTTGCCATGCTGCGCCATGCATTCTGCATTCGGGTGATGAGTTGTAGCGTTCTTCTGGTGGCGACGGCGGCTTCGGCAGCCACTCCGCTTGCGACCATTCGAGTCGCCTCCGGGCTGTCCAGGCCGGTGTTGGTGACCACGCCTCCGGGCGACACCAACCGCCTGTTCATCGTCGAGCAGCACACCGGGCTCATCCGGATCCTCAAGCTCGACACAATGGTAGTCAACGCGGCTCCGTTTTTGGTGATCGGCGGACTCACCACCGGCAACGAGCAGGGTCTGCTGGGCCTGGCGTTTCATCCCGACTACGAAGGCAACGGGTTCTTCTACGTCAATTACACCAACAGCGCGGGCGATACGGCCATCGCCAGATACCAGGTCTCCGCCGATCCCGACGTCGCCCTGCCAGCCAGTGCGGACATACTGCTGACTATCGATCAGCCGGACACTCACACCAATCACAACGGCGGCTGGATCGGTTTCGGCGGTGACGAGTACCTGTACATCGCCTCGGGGGATGGCGGCGGCGGAGGTGACGACGATGCGGGCCACACTCCGGGCATCGGTAATGGACAAGACATCACCAACAACCTGCTCGGTGCCATGCTCCGCATCGACGTGGACGGGGATGACTTTCCGGCTGAGCCCGACCGCAACTACGGCGTCCCGACGGACAACCCCTTCGTCGGTACGAACGGTGACGACGAGATCTGGGCTTTCGGTCTGCGCAATCCGTGGCGGAACAGCTTCGACTTGGTGACCGGCGACCTCTGGATCGCCGACGTCGGCCAAGGTCTCTGGGAGGAAGTAGACTACCAGCCGGCGGACAGCGCCGGAGGCGAAAACTACGGATGGCGCTGCCGCGAAGGCGCCCACAACTTCAACACCAACGGCGATTGCTCCCTCACCCCGTTCACCGAACCGGTCCATGAGTACTCCCACGGCGGGAATCCGTTCCGGTGCTCCATCTCCGGTGGATACGTGTACCGCGGATGTGCCATCCCCGACCTGCGCGGCACCTACTTTTTCGCGGACTATTGCAGCGACCAGATCTGGTCGTTTCGATACGACGGAATCGCGGTCGCGGAGTTCGCTGACCGCACCGCCGAACTCGTTCCCGACATCGGCTCGATCACTCAGCCGGTTTCGTTCGGCGAGGACGGCAGCGGCGAGCTATACGTCTGTGACCTGGCCGGCGAGGTGTTCAAGGTTGTTCCCTCCGGAGCGATCGACCTGCCGACGGCGCACGACTACGACAACGACGGCGACGTCGATCTCGCCGACACCGCGCGCTTCGAAGCGTGCCTCGGCGGCCCCGGCGTCGTCAACAGTGACTGTCTCTGCGACGTTTTCGACCAGGACGACGACGGCGACACCGATCTCGATGACTTCGCGGGGTTCCAGGTGGCGTTTACGGGCTAGTGCCGTTCTGCGAACGAGAGAGCCAGCGAAGCAGCGGGGTTTCACGGCGCACATCGATGGCCTACGATACTGCACATGGACGCCCATGCGCACGAGACTGAGCATACTCCGCAGGCCGGGAGTGGTCTGCCCGTTTGGCAAACGCTGGCGGTCGTCACCGTAGCCTTCCTCGTACGGGCTGCCTATCTCGCCCAGGCTGAGGACATGCCCCTCTTCTATCACCTGATCGGTGACGGGGCACGCTATTGGGACTGGGCGGGGCGGATCGCCGGGGGGGATTGGCTGGGCGGCGAGGTCTTCTACCAGGCGCCGGCGTACCCCTACTTTCTGGCGGTGGTGCGCTGCCTGGTCGGAGACAGTCTCTGGTGGGCCCATCTGGCCCAGGCGGGGTTGGGGGCGTTGGCTTGCGGGTTGTTGGCGGCGGCGGCGGCGCGTTTCACCTCGCGCACCGCGGGACTGTGCTCGGGTTTCCTGCTGGCGTTGTATGGTCCGGCGGTTTTCTTCGATGGGCTGATCCAGAAGGCGACGCTAAGCCTCTTCCTGATCTGCGCGCTGTTGTATCTGCTGGCTAGGTTGACTTCGCCACCGTCCAGCCGCCACCGCCGCGAGGTTTTCATCGCCCTGGCGGCGGGTGTGGTGCTGGGGTTGCTGGCGCTCACGCGGGAGCAGGCTCTGCTGCTGGGCGGAGGGGTCGTGTTATGGCTGGCCGTAGGATTCCCCACAGGGGAACGGAGTCGGCGTCTTGGTCTGGGGTTGGCGGTTCTCTTCGTGCTCGGCTGTACTGCGGTGCTCAGCCTGGTTGCGTGGCGCAACTATCACGTGGGCGGCGAATGGGTCATCACCACGGTGCAGGCTGGACCGAACTTCTACATCGGCAACCACGAAGGGGCGACCGGGCGATACGAAGCTCTGAAGCCCGGCGCCGAATGGCCTCCGCTCGAACGCCAAGCTGCCACCGAGCTGGCGGAGGCCGCCATCGGAACTGAGCTAACCCCGAGGGAAGTCTCCCGCTATTGGTTGAGTAAATCGTGGACGTACATCCGGCAGCATCCGGCGGACTGGGTCGGGTTGATGCTGCACAAGTGGGCGCTGACCTGGAACGCCTACGAGATATCCGACACGGAGAGCCTCACCCTGTACGGTCATCTGTCTTGGCTGCTCGGCGTGCTCAGTCGGGTGAACCACTTTGGCCTGCTCGCTCCGCTGGCGGTTCTGGGGGCGGCGCTGACCATCAACCGCTGGCGGCGTCTATGGCTGCTGTACGCAATGATTGTACTGACGGCTACGGGGGTAACGCTCTTCTTCGTCTTCGCTCGGTATCGCTTTCCGCTGGTCCCCCTGTTGGCCATCTTCGCGGGCGCCGGGGTCTGCGAGCTGGGCGCTTGGGTTCGCAATGGGTTTCGATCCATAACGGCTGACTCCGCGCTCCGGCGTCACCCGTGGCTGGTGATGCTGCTCACCGTGGGAGCCGCCGTGGGCTGCAACGTGCGCTTCGGGCATGAGCGCCTGCTGGACGGTACCGCCTACGAGAACTGGGGGGCGATCTTGACCGCGGAGGGCAACCCCGCGGCAGCCGCCTACCTGCTCGGCGAAGCATTGCGGTACAAGCCCGAATCGCCTGCGGTGCATACTCGTCTGGGCGTAGCCCTGGCGGCGCAGGGTGAGCTCCCCGAAGCGAAGGTTAGATTCGATGAAGCACTTGAGCTCGACCCCGAGTTCGCCCCGGCCCACTATCACCTGGGCATGTTGATGGCTAGTCTCGGAAGGACCGAGACTGCGGAGGCGCACCTGCGAAGGGCTGCGGAACTCGAACCACGACGGGGTCGCGCTCATTTCCAGCTTGGACTGGTGCTGGCTCGCGTCGGTCGTTCGGATGAAGCGATCGACGCATATCGAAAGGCCCTG
>JAAEQG010001056.1 GCA_024231775.1 bacterium | reverse complement strand
CGGCCTGAGGTCTCCCACGATGGCGCGACCATCACCTTCGGCTTCTGCCCATGCGAGACGGCGCCCGAGCGTTGGCGTGATCCGAAGGCCATGGACCGATGGTATCATCTGTATGCGGTGGATGCCGACGGAACGGATGTCCGACAGTTGACCGACGGACCGCACGACGATTTCTCGCCCATCGAGCTTCCCAGCGGCAAGCTCCTGTTCTGCTCGACCCGTCGCGGCGGGTATCACCGGTGCGGTGGAGGGCCGTGCTACGTGTACACACTGGCGTTGGCTGAGGCGGACGGTTCGAACCCGCGCCCCATTTCGTTTCACGAGACGAACGAGTGGGACCCGGCCGTGTTGAACGATGGGCGGGTCGTTTATACGCGCTGGGATTATGTTGACCGCCATGCCGTATTCTACGAGCAGCTCTGGTCGATCCGGCAGGACGGCAGCAACGCGCGGATCTTCTATGGCAACAACACATTCAACCCGGTGGGCACGTGGGAGGCTCGCCCGGTGCCCGGCTCAACCCGGGTGATGGCTACGGCGGCACCCCATCATGGCATGACGGCCGGTTCGATCATTCTGCTCGACATCACCCGGGGCGTGGACGGCATGCAGTCGATCACGCGGTTGACGCCCGACGCCCTCTTTCCGGAGGCGGAGACCGGGTTGATGGCAGGG
>JAAEQG010001055.1 GCA_024231775.1 bacterium | reverse complement strand
GACTACCCCATGCCCGACTCACTAACAACCCACCCCGAGCTTGACCCAGCCGCAGACCGCAACCGCCGCCTCAAAGCTTGCATCGACCTCGACCGCTTCTGCATCGGCTGCGCCTACAATCTGCGTACTCAGCCGGTCTGGCTCGACGAGCGTCTCGGGATTCCCGTGGTCCGCTGCCCGGAGTGCGGGCGCTGCCAATCCGCCAACGACGCCGCCACCGCCCTGCGCCCCTGGCTGGACCGCGCCGCATCCCTGTTCCTGCTCTTGTGGATGCTCGGGCTTCTCGCCCTCTTCGCCAATCTCGCCCTGGCCGAAGGCGCCCTCAGCTACGGCACCCTGGACGAGCTCACCTCCTACGGAGGTTACACCACCCAGCGCATCGGGAATCAGACCATTCGCACCTGGGTGCGCTCCGGTCCTCTGGAGGTCACTGAAGACCCGGAAATGTATAATCTATTCATGACTCTGGTGATGACCGGTTCGTTTGTCACAGCGTTCGTCACCGCCTTGGCCGCCGTGATTGTCTTCCACCACTGGCGCCGGGTCGCCTACCTCCCGCTCGTGCTCGGCCTGCCCCTCGTCGCCACGGTGATCGTAGCCACCACCTGGCTATACGAAGCCCCTCACTTGTTCGACTGGGGGTTGAGCTACCTCCTGATCCATCTTGGCGTGCAGTTTCTAGGTGCGCTCATCGGCGTGCAGTTCGGCCGCCCCTTTGCCCGCGGCGTGGTGCGCGTGTTCCTGCCCCCCAACCTGCGACCCAAGCTAGCCTTTCTCTGGCTGGCCGACGGCAAACCGCCCCCTCCGACCGTCAAAGCTACGAACCCGGAACCAGTTCCGGCCCAATCACGCTGAACACCTCCGCGCTGTCCGAGGGAATCTCCTGGCCCAGGAACGGAACGCCGCCGCCGACCAACAGCGCCGACTCCTCATCCAGCAGCACCGCCACAAAGTCGTCGTGGACATACGACATCCGCCCATCCTCGACCCACTCATGGCCGATCAGGTTATAGACCGCGTAGTAATCCAGTTCGGTATCCTGATCGTCCTGTTCCTGTTCCCCACCGAACACAATCACATGATTCCCCAGCCTCACCACTTCATGATCGGAAATCCCCCCAGAACGATTGGGCAACGGCTCCCCGGGGGTCAGCTCATCGGCGACCGGGTCCAACAGATAAGTCGCGTCCACGGTGTCACCGGTCGACACCTCCTGCCCCCCGATGATAAACACGCGGCCGTCCGGCAGCAGCACCGCCCCCAAGTCATTCAAGCCCACGTCCAGGCGCGCTTCAAGCAGCTCCGTCGTCTCCGTCTCCGGATCGAGCAACTCCATGGTATCCGCCCCGCTCCCCACGCCGCCGATCAACAGCACGCGCTCCGCGCCCTCCACTCCACCGAAGTCCAGGAGGTGGATTGCGGTGTGCGCGCTCCGCGAGTGGGCCAACGGCAGATCTGTCGTCCAGGGCTCCTCGCCGGGAATGAAGAACTGCCACGTCTCCGGACCTGCCACCAGCACGCGCCCGTCCGACATCAGCGTAGCCGTGTGCATCGCTCGGGGAACCGTCATCTCACGGACCAGTTCACGGAGGCGACCGTTCTGAGGGTTGTACACTTCCACCGTAAACACCGGGGTCCCCACCTCGGTACCGCTAGCCCCGGTGTTCCCCCCGGCGATCAATACTTTCCCATCCACGAGGGTTGTCTGGGTATGGTGGCTACGCGGCGTGTGCAGCGCCCGTAGCTCCGGCGCATCTCCGTTGATCGGCGGGAAGATCTCCATGAACGACCGGGTCGATGGGTCGTAGAAGGAGACCGTATCCAGCGTGACCAGAGACGGCGGGCTGATCTCCGCCCCGAGGCCGCCGGTGACCATCACCACTCCGTTGTCGAACCGGCTAGCCGCGTGGAAGAACCGCGCCGCAATGTCCCGTCCGACCGGATCGAACCGCGCCAGTTCGCCCCCCGCATCATCGTTCGCCCCGGACGCCGGTTCACCGGATTCCTCCGCCACACCGGCTGTGTCGGCGTCATCCGGCAGACCGCTGGTATCCACGTCGTCCGTAGGGCCGTTCGTATCCGCATCCGCAGGACCGTTGCTGTCCGCGTCACCGTCTCCATCACCTGGCACAAAGACCACCGTATACTGCCCGACGCGCCCGGTTCCCACGTTATGCGGGTTCTCGGTCGATTCGTAGTCCGGTCCCACCCAGTGGTCGAACAACCAACCGCCCTCGGGTCGGGCGAAGAGCGTCGCGATCACCCCGTTGAGGGTAACCTCCACTTCGCCTTGCCCCTCCGTCCCGCCGGTCCATTCCACGACGCCCGGCTCCGCGTCCGGCGAAAGATCGCATCCCCCCGTCCCCGCTCCGACCACGCAAGAGCTCAGCAGCACCACGCCCGGAACCACCCGACGAATACTCATAGACTCGACCATCCCTGCAAGAACCATCATCGCCGCCCGCACCGCTCAAGGCCCGCGCATCCCCAAACCGAGCCGTGACCATGAGGAAGCGGTCCCGACCGTAGGGAAGCGGTCCCGGCGAAACCGCAACCACCTTCCGAAACCGAACCCAGTATAAAGCCAGCCCATCCCCCTCGCCACAGCACAGCCCAACCCCCAGCACTCACGACAGCTCCATCGCTCCGGCGGCTGGAGACAAAACGCAGTGTACCGTAGCCAGCTCGAATGTAGCGTACCGATCTCAAATGTAGCGTCACCCCTTGTGGGTGACGAGAAGCGCCGGGTGCCATGGCCATCGCGTAGCGTGGCCAAGCTCTGCCCGGGTGCCCCGTAGTTTCAGCAGCAGAAAAGTCCCCATCGAGCTAACCCGCCGCGGCTACCCACCGATCAACGCGGATTGGAGGACGCATCCATCCGCGTCAATCCGTGCCAATCCGCGGCCAGTCCCTCGGAGTCCGCCGGGTACGCCATCGCCTCAGCGGTGATCGGTTGGCTACGCATCGCTCTCCAGAGCTCTCCGGTAGGCGTCCGGATCATCGAAATACGCATCGATATCCGTGAACGTGTACGACCGACCACACTCCGGGCACGTGTGGTGGTCGGGCAAGCCAGTCAGGTCATATCGGCAATGAACACACCGACGCGGGTGGGCGGTCATTCGAAACCCACCATGGCGCCGCCGCCGGCGCTTGGCGGCAGATCGATCGAGAAACCCCTGCCACCACCGGCGAGCACGCGGGATCGCGAGCGGTTCAGGCGGCTGTCCCGCGCGAGTCTCCTTCTGCTCGATCTGAGGGGGCGTCTCCTCATCCGACCAGCGCCGCTCTACCCACCGTAAGATGCCCACCCCGGCAGCAAAAGTGCTCAACCCGAGGAACACTCCTTCACTCTCGACCGCGACGATGACCGCCGGGACTGATGCGATGATGAGCGTCAGCACCCAGTCACGCCACAGGTGGTTCCCGCGCCACACTCGCATCGTCACCTCGAGGAAACTCGCCGCCCACCCTCGGCACTAAGCCGATAGAGAACGCGCAGGTGCCCCATCCCTTCCAGAGGGCGGGTGGCATGGGCAAACTTGTTTGCCCGTGGGCCCAGCCGGGTGCCCCATCCCTTCCAGGGGTGGGGGACAGACGCCCGGGCGACCCAGTACGCACCCGACAGACCACGCCGCTACTCGAGCGGATAAGTCTGACCGCAGCTCGGAACCACCACGTCACCGAACCCGCGTTCGCCCAAGCGCTCCGCCAGGATCTGTTGCTGATCCGGCTCGCCGTGAACCAGAAACGCCCGCCGCACCGTACCCGCCAGCGGCGCCGTCCATTCGCACAGCTCGCCCGCATCCGCGTGAGCGCTAAAACCCTTGAGCGACTTCACCCGGGCCTTCACCTCGTAGGTCTCCCCGAAGATCCGAATCTTCTTCTGCCGCTCGACCAGCCGCCGCCCCAGGGTGTGCGCCGCCTGGTAACCCACGATAAGCACGGCATTGCGTGGGTCTTCGATGTTGTTCTTGAGATGGTGCAGAATCCGCCCACACTCGCACATTCCGCTAGCCGAGATAATGATCATCGGTTCCTTGCGACCGTGCAGTGCCTTACTCTGCTCCACGCTCCGGGTGTATTCGCAGTCCGCACACTTGAACAGGTCGCCGGTCACCCGCCGAAACGCCGATGCCTCCACGTCATACACCTCGGGGTGCTGACGAAACACCTCCGTCGCCCGGATCGCCAGCGGGCTATCCACGATGATCGGCAGGTGCTGCGCGATCTTCCGCTCGTACGCCAACTGGCGCACGTGGTACACGATCACCTGCGTTCGCCCCACCGCAAACGCCGGAACGATCAGCTTGCCACCCCGCTCCACCGTTTCGTTGATGATCGCCGCCAACTGCTCGTCCATGTTCACGTTATCCGGCGACTCGCGACCCCCGTAGGTGCTCTCGCAGATCAGGTATTCGCACATCGGCAGCGGCGCCGGATCCCGCAGGATCGCCAGGTTCAAACGCCCCAGATCACCGGTATAGCACACCCGCGTGTTCCCCGTTCCTCCACCGCTCAGCTCCAGCAGCACACCAGCCGATCCCAGCATATGCCCCGCCTCGTGCAGGGTCACCTGCACGCCGGCAACCGCCTCGAACTTCTCCCCCAGCGCCCGCGGCTCCAGCAGCTCAACCGCAGCCTCCATATCCTCTGCCGTATACAGCGGCTCGATCGGCGCGTCCCCTTTCCGCACCCGCTTCCTGTTCCAGTACGCCGCGTCTTCCTCCTGGATGTAGGCGGAGTCCGCCAGCAGCAGCCGCACCAGGTCGCACGTCGCCGGCGTCGCGTACACCGGCCCGCAGAACCCCCCGCGCACCAGCCGCGGCAGCTTGCCGCAATGATCGATGTGCGCATGCGACAGCACCACCGCGTCGATCTCCGTCGGGTCGCAGGGAAAGCTACGGTTCTTCTCGTTGGCTTCCGCCCGCCGGCCCTGGAAGAGTCCGCAATCCAGGGCGATGGTGTGTCCGTCGTGTTCAACCAGGTGCATCGACCCGGTGACTTCCTGCGCCGCCCCATGAAACCGCAAACGTGCCGTCATACGTAAGTAACCTCCCTAATCCACGGGTGCCATGCTCATCCCCAAGGGTGAGCATGAGCGACGCCGGGTGCCATGCTCATCCCCAGGGGTGAGCATGAGCGATGCAACATAGCCGCGTCTAGCCCTTATCGCATTCCATCATAACCGCCGGAGGCCGGACCCCCAACCAACCGGCGAATGAACCTGGTACGGGTTTACTTGCCAACTCGGGTGCCCCATCCCTTCCAGGGGTGGGGGACGGATGGGAGCGCAGATGGGTAGGAGCACGGGCGCCCCATCGCTTCAGCCGTGGGTGATGACTGACTTGGGACGCCGGAACGTCTGAACTCGAAACTCGGAACTCGAAACTCCCTCAGTAGACTTCCCGGCGCCAAGAACCTGGGACGACTTCGATCGTCGGCACGCCCCCCCCCGCGCTCTCCAGCACCAGCTCCGCATCGTCCAGCATGAACTCCTGGTTGCTCCAGTCCGACTCCACCTTCCAAGAGGCCTCGACGAGCGTGCCATTCCAGAATGGAGTGAAGCTCCCGCTGATCTCGGTCCAGGCATCTTTCCCCACCGTCTCAACCGCGATGGCCTCCCACCACCACCCCCGGTCGTCCAACACCCATAGCACCAGCCAGAGGTCCTCGGAGGAGCTCCTGGTCTTCGCCCATGCGCTCGCCGAGTAGGTCGCCCCCTCAACCAGCTCACTGGTCACGTCCTGCCACGGACCCGCCGCCCAGCCGGTGCGGTTCCACACCCGCAGGCAGGCCGATCCGCTATGGGGATTACTTGCAGTGGCCTCCAGGTCACAATAGTCGCCCATCCACCCCGTCAGCCCGTCCTCAAACCCACCGTTGGTCAGCAGGTTGGGCATCGACCCCGCAGCCGTCTCCCCCGCGATCACCACGCTGTAGGTGCGCACGGCTTCACCCACAACCCCACGCCCATAAAGCCGCGCCGGTTGGGTGCGGTCGTCCGCCAGATCGTCGTCCACCGGATCCACCAGCTTGAAGCTGCCGCTGCAGGATCCCAGGTTCCCGGCGGACACCCATTGATCGTTCGCGTAGTCGGCTCGCCACGTCGGGGTCGCATCCAGCAGCGCCACTCCCAGGTTCACCATAGACTGTGCGCAGATCCGCGCTTCCCCCGCGTCACGACTACCCTCGCTCCCCCGGTGCTGGATCCGCGTCGCCATCAGCGCGGAGAGACCGATGACCGTGATCAGCATGGACATACCCAGCACCGCCACGTACCCGGTCCCTCGCTGATGGTCACCTGCCCGACGCATGCCGCTCATCCTCTACTTCACGATGATAATAGTCGTGGCCTTGATCTCGACGGTGTCCTCATCCCTGCCCCCCTGACCGTCGGAGACCGTCAGCGTCGCGATCCAGTATCCTTCACCGTAAGTATGATTAACTGTCTCACCCGCCCCGGTGCCCCCGTCGCCGAAGTCCCACGCGTACGTCAACGTATCCCCCGCGTCCGGATCTCTCGAGTCCGAACCCCACAGCGTGACTACCAGTGGCACCGCACCCTTCTGCGGAGCCGCCAGCGCCACCGCCTCCGGCGGCTGGTTCCCCTTGCCCCCGGCCCCGCCATCCAACAGGCCCCCGCCCCGCCGACTTCCCGACGGATCGAGGTTGATCCACGTCCTCAGCGCCACGGAAGAAGCCACGTCCACCTCGCCATGACGCACCTGCACTTCAATCCGCTTCACCCGCGTATCCCAACCAACCGCGGTCTCCGGATCATCGGGCTCCACCCAATCCACACTCACGCTACGTTCCCATTCCTCGAACCCATCGATGACCGCGCCGTTCTTGTACTCCGGAGGCGAAGCCGACCAATCGTAGTAGTCGTCCACGTCATCCCACAGTGCCCGGCTGCCGTCGCCGACCTCGCTCGCTCCCAGCCCAAAAGTCCCCGGACCGGAGTCCGGATCCTCGTACGGCTGCTGGAGAATCTCGCTCATCAACTCCTGCGCCAGCGGCGCCCCCCGAGCCCGCACCCCCGTCGTCCACTGCCCAGCCCGCGCAGCCCCCACCGTATTCAGTGCCGCAACCAGCATCACGCTGACCACCACCATCGAGACCGCCGCCTCCGCCAGGGTGAATCCCCGCCGACAGATACCGCGTCCGCACCCAAGGACGAGCATCCCCCCCCTGCATCGTCGTCTTTCTTCCACAATCATCCTCTTCTCTGCGCCCTCTGCGTCTCTGCGTTCGATCTTCTTAACCAAGCCGCTACTTATCGTCGTCTGCCTCGCCGGGTGCCCCGTCCTTTGCGTGGCAAACGGCGACGCGGACCATCTCGTTAATCCGACCACGCCGGGTGGCATGGGCAAACTCGTTTGCCCGTGGGCCCGCCGGGTGCCATGGCCATCGCGAAGCGTGGCCATGCTCTCCCCGGGTGCCCCATCTCGTTGATCCGACCCCCGGTCGGATCTCGGGGTGGGGGACAGACCACTCCGCACCGGATCCCCATCCTCTGCGTAGCAAAGGGTGGGGGCTCATCGGGTTAAGGCTCCGCCACCCGTATAGACACATAATCGAACTCGGCGTCACTGCCCCATTCGTGCAGGGTCGCGCATTGCGGGTCAGTCGTCGGCGCATAGGGGACGTATGCGTAGGTACCCCGGTCCACGCCCTCCACGCTGATGTTCACCGTGTCCAGATCCGGGTCGATCAACAGGCGCAGCGTGACGAAACCCTCCGCCAGACCGGGCACCGTGACCACGTTGCTGCCCCCCACGGCAACGGTTAACTCCTGGGTGGTATCGGGCAGCAGATCCAGCGTAGCCACAATCGGCATGAAGTTCCCACCGGTGTAATCCGCGTTGATCCAGAAGTAGACTCCCGCCCCGGCTTCACCCGTACAGCGGTAGCGCAGCTCGACGGTGGTCAGCTCTTCAAAGGCGTTGTCCGGGACCGTATCCAAGTCCAGCCCCGATCCCCCGGAGACTTTCCACACCCCATCCACCAGGTCGTTGGTGCCGAAGCTCCCGCCCTGCCGCAGGCTCCAGTCGCCGGCGCCGTCGCCGTTTCCATCCAGCGTGGGATCGATGTAGAAGTCGGTCTCCCACATCCCGCTGAGCAGTTCGGGAGAGTTCACGGTCTGCACTGTGGTAGCCACTCGCGAGGTAAGCTGCTCCCCGGCCTGGAGTATCATCCGCACCGCACTGACGTACCGCCGCGTCGCCGTCTGCGGCGGCCCCGGCGTCGCAAAGCTCCCGTACACGTAGAACAGCAGCGCCTCGTCCGTAACCACGGGATCCCAATCCGGCTTGTCGTACGAAAGACCGGCGTCGGACAACACGACATCTTTCTTCCGGTACCGAAGCTTGGCTGATTTATTGTCATCGGTAATGAAGGTCAGACACAGCCCCTGGCCTACGGATAGTCTCCCGGCGTTCGCGAACACCTTCTCCACCCATTGGAAGCTGGCCGTTAGCGAGAGCTGGGGATGGGTTGTTTCATCAACGATGGTATCGCTGGGCGTATTGTCCGCCGCCGGCAGGCGTAGTTGAATCCGCGTGGTGGTGGCGTTGTTGTCGTGCAGCTTGGCGTAAAAGAACACGCGGTTCACCCGCCAACTGACCGCTTCGGGCGGAAACGTAGGCTTGAAGAACTGCCCCCACCACTTGCCGGCTTCGATCCTGGCGTCCGCCAAGTCGTAGCCGCTGTTGTAGCTCATCAGCAGTTCTTCAGCACCCTCCACCGGCAGACCCGGGTACTCCTCCGTCTCCGTAGTGATCTCATAGCCCAACTGGAAGTCGTGGACATCCGCCAGGAACTCCTCGGCGCTCTCCCCTCCACCGCTGTACTTCCGCAGCAGCGGATCGCCCGGTGTGCCCGACCACGAGTACATGATGGTCTCCGGCGCCCCGTCGCCATCCCGGTCCGGAACCGTGAAGCTGACCGAGTTGCTCTGCCGATCGGTGATCCACAGCGCCGAGCTCAGTTCCTCCACCAGGATGTCCGCCGCCTCCGCCGTGCGAATCGCCGTCCCCGCCGGACTGGCTGCATCCGGCATCGCATGGCTGGCCACCACAATGGCCGACAGCATCGCGGCGAGCAGAATGCTCATCACCGCCATGCTG
>JAAEQG010001054.1 GCA_024231775.1 bacterium | reverse complement strand
CCTGATCGCCGCCGGCAGCAATCCGATCTACCTGCTCGACGACGCCGACACCGAGCTCGACGGCAACCGGCTGGAGGCCCTGTGGCGGGCGTTCACGACTGCCGGCCAGATACTGGTGACCTCCAACCGGCCGCACGTCTGGGAGGCGATCGACCTCACCCACCGCTGGCGTTGCCGGGACGGACGCTTGATCGCGGATTGAATCGGCTTAGAAAGACTAGTCCCAGAACAAGCGCATGGGACCGGCGGAGGATCAAGAGCGGGGCCAGAATCACCGTTTTTTTAGGCGATCCGTACTTGATTGCCCAAGGGGAAGCCGAGCTATGACCAGCACTTCAGATGAAGCTCAGGCGGCTGGTTTGGCGTCGGAGCGAAGGGCACCTCATGGTGCGATGATGAGGTTCGCGGGGAGGGTGGGGGAACCCCAACGGGGTTCGATCCCAGAGCCCAGGGTAAGCCTCGCGAAGCGAGGCGCCACCCTGGGTCCGGTCAGGATTGAATTCCCGAACCCTG
>JAAEQG010001053.1 GCA_024231775.1 bacterium | reverse complement strand
GTGGCGGTGCTCGGGGCCGTCAAGGCTCCCCTTCGGCGCTGAGAGCCGCTCTGGGAGCGGCTCTCAGCGGCCTTGACTGTCCCTGCGCGCCGCCAGGATCTGAGGTGCCGAGGGGGTCGCGAAGAAAGATGGTTGATCCCCTTTTCGGCCCCGCAGAGCACCTCGATCGGCGTTTGTGGTGGCTCCACTACGCCGATCATGGGTGGCTCAATGAGGGCATCCCGTGGGTGACGATGGGCGACTAGCCAGCCGACGGCGAGCGTCTCAGTGAGGCGGAGGCACTCAACGACCCAACGCCGAGCGGCGGCGGCTGTTAGGGTACGGCCCGATCCCCGGCACCGGCCGTAGATGTCCACAGCCGGTTCTATGAGGATCCGCGGATGAGACCAGATCGCCCGAAACGGCGCGTTTCCTCTCTGGAAGGCGATGTGTATCCGGGGCTGAGAGACAGGTGGCGGTCGGCCAACCAGGAGGTTCAAGATGCGGCAGACCATCAAGCGCATGACTATTTCCCTGGTCGTCGGCAGCCTGCTTGGGTGTGCCCATAGCGGTGAGGTGCTGGCGCCCTTAAACACCGCCTCCGAGACTACGCGGGGTGTGGTGGTGGAGGAAGTGGTCGAGGGTTCGGCGCTCGCGAAAGCCGGCCTCGAGTCCGGGGATGTCCTATGGGCATGGCGGCGGCTGCCCCAGCCACCGGCTAATCCCGATGAAGCACACGGCGAGCTCGACTCACCTTTCGACTGGCTGTGGCTGGGGATCGAGCAGGCTCCGCGCGGCCGAGTGGAGCTCACCGGGGCCCGCGGCCAGGAGACGCAGATCTTCACCGTCCACCCAGGCCTGTGGGACACCGAGGTACGTCCTTGGATGCCGGATCCTGTCCTGGAGCATTACCTGCGAGGCAGGCAACAGCTCGAGGCCGGGAAGGCTGCCCAAGCGGTGAGCTGGTGGGAGAAGGCCGCTACGGCCACGCGCGATAGGGGTCTCCGGTGCTGGATTTTCCTACGCTTGGGAGACCAATGGGCTGACCAGGGGGAGTGGGAGAAAGCTCATGCCGCCTATCGCTCGGCGCTTGCAGAAACCGAAGAGTCCCTGCCCCGCATGGCGCTTTGGTGGGCCATTGGCAATCGATACAAAATGCAAAGCGAGTTTGAGTTGGCTCGCCAAGCGAATAACTCGGCTCTGGAGATCCAACAGAAGGCTTGGGGGACAGAGAGTCTGGCCGTGGCTCAGAGCCTTTACAGGCTGGGAAGCGTGGCTTGGCGACGAGGGAATCTGGCCCGAGCGATGGACCATCATCAGCGTGCCCTCGAAATTGCGCAAGACTTGGCACCGGACAGCCTCACCGTGGCAAGCATCCTGAATGGCCTAGGTCTTGTGGCTTATCGCCGTGGTGATCTAGAGCGGGCGACGAGCTTTCATCAGCGCGCTCTGGAGATTAAAAAAGAGCTGGCCCCGGACAGCCTTACCATGGCAAACAGCTTGAACAATCTCGGCCTTGTGGCTTATCAACGTGGTGATTTGGAGCGGGCGGCGAGCTTTCATCAACGGGCTCTGGAGATTAAAAAAGAGCTGGCCCCGAACAGCCTCGCGGTGGTAGAAAGTTTGAACAATCTGGGAGGAGTGGCATGGACTCGTGGGGATTTGGATGGAGCCACGGAATTTCATCAGCGTGCCCTGGAGATTGGGGAGAAGCTGGCTCCGGCCAGCATCCTAGTGGCAGTCATCCTGAACAACCTGGGAAACATAGCTTATGAACGTGGCAGCCTAGATGAGGCGAGAGAGTTTCATCTGCGTGCCCTGAAGATTCATCAGAGGCTGGCGCCAATCAGTCTTGGTTTGGCGGGCATCCTCAACAACCTGGGAATGATCGCCGATGATCTTGGCGATCTACGCGGTGCAAGAGACTTCTATCAGCGTGCTCGGAAGATCGCGAATAAACTGGCGCCTGAAAGTCCACTGATGGGAAGAATCCTCAACAACCGCGGATCCATAGCCTTGGCCCGCGGGGATCTATCCGAGGCTGTGGACTTTTTTCTGCGCAGCCTTGAGGTTGAACAAAAGCTGGCACCCCAGAGTCCCGGTTTGGTGGGCCCCCTGAACAACCTGGGAGCAGTAGCTTCGGACCATGGAAATTGGCTTCGAGCGAAAGACTTCTTCCAGCGTGTCCTTGAGATCCACCAGAGGTTGGCTCCGGACAGCCTCTACGTTGCACGCAGCTTGAGCAACTTAGGGCTGGTCGCTCAGCATCTTGGCGACACGGCCCAGGCAGCAGAGCTATACCAGCGTGCCCTGAAGATCCGGCAGAAACAGGCCCCCGATGCTCTCGCTGTGGCAGCCAGCCTCAACGACCTTGGGGGATTGGCTGGAAAACGTGGGGATCTGGATCAGGCTGCGGATTTTCATCAACGCGCCCTTGAGATTCAGAGAAAACTGGCGCCCGACAGCCTCAACGTTGCAGAAACTCTGCAGAACCTGGGGCTCGTGGCTTGGAAACGTGGTGACATGGGCGGCGCGGCAGACTATTTTAGGTACGCTTTAGAGACTCAGCAGAAGCTCGCGCCCGACAGTTTCCAAGCAGCAAATTTGTTTAATTTAATGGGCCGCCTCCACCACCAAACGAATCCCCATCGGCTGGATATCGTCAACGATTTTTTCCATCGTGCCATTGACACCATGGCAAAGCAAATGGCTCGGCTCGGGGGCTCTCACGATGTCCGGAGCGGTTACCGCACTAAATTCGACGCCTACTATCGCGACGCCATCGAGGTCCAGCTGGAACTTAACCAGGGGGACCTCGCGTTCCATACCCTGGAGCGCTCCCGTGCCCGCAGCTTCCTCGAACAGCTCGCCGAGCGCGACACGGTATTTACCACCGACATCCCCGAAAAGCTCGATCGCGAACGCGTACGCTTGGCCGTCCGCTTTGACCGCACCCAACAGCAGCTCACCGATCTTAATCCCCGGGATCACGCGGAGCAGATTGAGCAGCTGCTCGATCAGCTGCGCCAACTTCGCGACGAGGCCCGCGACATCGAAGAAAAGATCCGCCGTGCCTCCCCACGGCTGGCGGCCTTGCAGTATCCTCAGCCCCTCGACATCGACGCCGCTCGCGCCGCGCTCGACCCGGGGAATGAGTTTGAACTGGCTCGTGAAGAGCATAGCTCGGCGCGGACGATCAGAGAGACAACCTTCGGGAAAGAGAGTCTCGAGGTGGCTGAGAGCCTGAACGACCTGGGACTGGTGGCTTGGTACCAAGGCAACCTGGACCAGGCGATGGACTTCTATCAGCGCGCGCTGAAGATCAAGGAAGAGCTGGCGCCTGATAGCCTCTCCGTGGCAGCTAGCCTGAGCAGCCTTGGAGGGGTGGCGGGAGACCGTGGTGATCTAGACCAGGCAACGGACTTTCATCAACGCGCTCTGGAGATTCAGCAGAAGCTGGTGCCCGACAGCCTAGACGTGGCAACCAGTCTGTACCGTCTGGGATCAGTGGTTTGGCAACGTGGTGATCTGGCTCGGGCAGCGGAATTATCACAACGCGCGCTGGAGATCCAGCAGAGGCTCGCACCAGACAGCTTGCCTATGGCAAATACCCTGATCAACCTGGGAGCCGTTTTGTATGAGCGTGGTGATCTGACCGGGGCGGCGGACTATTGCCAACGCGCGCTGGAGATCCAACAGAAGCTGGCACCGGATAGTTCTGCCATGGCAGTAAGCCTGAGCAACCTGGGAAATATTGCCTATAGCCGTGCTGAGTTGGATGAGGCGATGGGGCTTTTTCAACGCGCGCTGGAGATCCAACAAAGGCTCACACCCGACAGCCTTGCCGTGGCAACGAGTCTGCACAATCTGGCAACTGTAGCTTGGGAGCACGGTGATCTGGACCGGGCAATGACGTTAGGCCATCGCGCCTTGAGAATTCAGCAGGAGTTGGCGCCGGATCGTCTTGAATACGCCAGCAGCCTGGACACCTTGGGTCTCGTTGCCAATGAGCGTGGGGATCTGGACCGGGCGGCAGATTTTTTCCACCGGGCATTGGAGATCCGGAAGAGACTCGCACCGGAGGGTCTCGACGTGGCATACAGCTTGAACAATCTGGGAATTCTGGCTTGGCGCCGTGGGGATCTGGACCGGGCGGTCGAATTCTTTCAGAGCTCTCTTGATATCCGACAGCACCTGGCACCTGGCAGCGCCGACATGGCCGACAGCTTGACGAGCCTGGGGGGTGTGGCTTGGCGCCGTCGGGATCTGAAACGGGCTGCGGAGTTTCATCAGCGCGCATTGGCGATCCAACAGAAACTTGCGCCCGACAGCCGCCTCGTGGCACAAAGCCTGAGCAACCTGGGGGACGTGGCCAGAGCTAGTGGGGATTTGGAGAGGGCGGCGATTTTTTGTCAGCGCGCCCTGGAGATCACACAGGAATTGGCGCCTGACAGCCTCTATTTGGCCTCGGCCCAGCACAGTCTGGCAATCGTGGCTTGGCGGAATGGGGATCTGGGGAGGGCGATGGAACTGTTTCAGCGGGCTCTGGAGATAGAAAGGAAGCTGGCACCTGACAGCAATCATTTCGCCGAGATACTTCATGCAATCGGCCTCCTATATCGCGAAAAGCGCCCGACTCAATTGGAGACCGTCGATCAATTCCTCCGCGACGCCCTCGACACCTTAGAGGCTCAACTCGCTCGTTTCGGCGGTTCCCACGAGATCCGGGGCGGCTTCCGTGCGAAGTACCACGAGTACTATCGCGATGCCCTCGAAGTTCAGTTGGAGCTCGGGCAAGCGGGTATCGCGTTCCACACTCTGGAACGCTCCCGTGCACGCAGCTTCCTCGAAGAACTGATTGAGCGCGACACCGTGTTCACCGCCGACATTCCGGAACAGCTCGACCGCGAACGGCGTCGCCACGCTGTTCGCTTCGATCGCACCCAACAACAGCTAGCCCACCTCTATCCACGGGATCACGCGGAACAGATCGACGAGTTGCGCTACCAGTTGCGCCGACTGCGAGGAGAGGCCCGCGGCATCGAAGAGAAGATCCGCCGTGCCTCCCCGCGGCTGGCGGCCCTGCAGTATCCCCGGCCCCTCGATCTCGACGCCGCCCGCGCGGTTCTGGACCCCGGAACCCTGATGCTCTCCTACAGCGTCGGTGAAGAGTCGACCATGCTCTTCACCCTCTCGAAGGAGCACGGTCTGCGAGTCGAGACGCTCGCTATCGGCGAGGATCAGCTGCGCGATCAGGTTCAGACGCTCCGCAGGCAGATCCGGAACGTCCGCCGTCCCGGATCCCAACGCATGCGGAGGTTCGAGGAGTCGGCGCGAAGCCTCTATTCGACCTTGATCGGGCCAGTGGCGGATTGGGTCGAGGCGAGCGACCGACTCCTGATCCTCGCCGATGGCCCTCTGCACTACCTCCCGTGGGGGACCCTCCGCCGCGACACTGCGGGGGGTGGTCAGTACCTGCTGAGATGGAAACCGCTTCACCTGGCGCTCTCCGTCACGGTCTACGCCGAGTTCCGCAAGCTCCGGCGGGAAGGCGACGCGAGCCCTCCCTCGGTCCAGCTCGCGGCCTTCGGCGACCCGCGCTACCCCGGCTCGCGGGAGAGCGCGGGACGCCACGATGACCCGGTGGTACGTTCCGCCGCTGAGCGTGTCCCGTTCGACTGGGGATCGCTGCCCTACACCCGTCGAGAGGTCGAAGGCATCGCTGGCGTCTACCCGGAGCAGCGCGTCCGCGCGTACCTGGGCGAAGAGGCCACGGAGGAGCACGCCAAGTCGATCGGGCGCGACGTTCGAATCCTGCACTTCGCCACCCACGGTCATCTCGACGAACGCTTCCCGCTGAATTCGTTCCTCGCCCTCACCATCCCGGAGGTGTACAGCGAAGACCGGGACAACGGCCTGCTCCAGGCATGGGAGATCTTCGAGCGGGTGCGTCTCGACGCCGACCTGGTGGTGCTCTCGGCCTGCGAAACGGCCCTCGGCAAGGAGCAGGGCGGCGAGGGGCTCATCGGGCTGACCCGCGCTTTCCAGTACGCCGGGGCCCGTAGCGTCGTCGCTTCCCTGTGGCGAGTCGAGGACCGATCCACGGCCGAGCTCATGACCCGCTTCTACCGGCATCTGCGGGAGGGCAAAGCCAAGGATGAAGCGCTGCGCGCCGCCCAGCTCGAACTCCTGCGGGGTCCCATTCAGGTGCAGGGTGAGACGGGTGAGTACCAGGAAATCGAAGCGTCTGCTCCCTACTATTGGGCGGCGTTCCAGATCTACGGCGATTGGAAGTAGCCAGATCGATTGCGGCGGCGGTTCTTGTAGTCGCGCAGATCGCGGTCGCCGATCGGCCCTCCGGCCTTACCGCGACCGACAGTAGGCCGGACCTACTAGCGAACGTCCGGATCTTGGCTTGCCCCCTTGAGCCCATCTCTGTCAGAACGGCGCGTTTACTCGGTGGAGTCTTGGTGATCCGGCTAGAGTGCTGCGGTGCGTAAGTCCTTGCCTGTATCAGCGAGCAGTCCGCGGCACTGGCAAGGCGCGGCGACGCAGGCATAGTGGACTATGTCGAGGAGCCGCAACGCTGCCAGCGTCGTGGAGAGCTGGCGATACAGGCAAGGAATTGCGCACCGCAGCACTAGCGAGCCGGATCTGAGGAGGTGGAGGGGCGTGGCCAGCCGTCGACCGTTCCACCAAGTAGGTTTGCGTCGGCGCTTGCCTCTATCGACCCCTCAGAACCCCTGAGAGAGCTCTTGGTAGAGACCACTGCAAGGAAGGAGGACATCGTGAGGCAACAACAGAAGATCGTGAAGATGGTAGTGTCAGGGCTGGTGTTACTGATGATCGGAGGGGCGTCTTCAGCCCGAAGGATTTGTACAGCGAATTGGGCGGAAGAACCTGACTACCAATTTACGGGACTTGATCAACCCTTGGATACTCTTCCTGCCGTTAGTGTCGAGTACCTGGATCACTATCTGGGATTCGGTGATGCAGCAGGTAGTGGATTCGGCCGGCACCCCGGCATCGACTATGCGGCCAACAGCGGGACAGATGTATTCAGTATCTTCGCCGGCCGTATTGTGGCTTTTTTCAACACCTGCGCAGACGACAACGGCGGTCTTGCTGAACAGAAACGCTGTGGCGGCGGCTGGGGAAATTACGTGTTGGTGGAGCACTACGATTTGCCAGATAATAGGGACGAGACTCGCCTGGCTATCTATGCTCACCTGCGGAGCAACATAGCGGTGGAGGAAGACCAATGCATCGGTAAGGGAGATCTCTTGGGCGAAGTGGGGAACAGTGGGAATTCTGACGGTACTCATATTCATTTTCAGATCGACAGAGATGGCGACAGAGTTGCCTACTTCCCCAGCGATCGAGAGCTTCCGCATTGGGCCTCGGAGCTTCGGAGGTTGGGGTACACCGAGCAATTCAGGAATGTGAATATCCCGGCTGTCTGGGAAAACCTGGACAATAATGATGACCAGGTGGGCCAACGATGGTATGTGCCAGAAGAAACGAAGACGCTGGTAGTTTGCCCTCCCGCGGAAACTGACTTCTTCCGCGATGTTGGCAATCAGACGTTAAACCCAGCCAACTACGTAGCCAATAATAGCATACCGGGGCCACGGATCGACCTCCGGATCGGATTCTGGGATCCGGACTTACCTCTCCCGGCCGGCGCGGTGTCCGGAGATATTGCAGGCTGGGATTATTCCGATGAGGGGAGCGGTAACTTCAGTATTGCGATTGCTGATCGGTTCAATGCTCAGGACGGAACCGCCGGCCTGGGAGCGGCCTACGATCATCATGGAGGAGGAGTGTGGGTTCATAGCTACCAGTTCACCTACGCAGGCGATGATTCCGTCATCGAGATCTATCTCCAGGACGTCAACAAAAACGGTGTTGTGAGAACCATCTCCTACCTTCCCGGGCACGAAAAGGCATATCTCCTCCAGGGTTGTATCGGTTTCTTGTGGTGGCGTTATCAGGATCGGCTGGGCGGACCGACCTCCGACGAGGAGCGGCCCGATGGAGCTTCCAGCTTTGAAGCGGTTCAGCAATTCCAGTATGGAACCATGTCTTGGAACAGGGATACGCAAAACGTCAGCATCACTTGTCAGAACGGACTGTGTGACGATCTGGAAGATCAAGGCTGCACCAGTCCGGATCTCGATCTAGGCGTCTCCAGCATGCCATCGACGGTGATGGTAGCGCAGCACCTCGAATTGCCGGTGATCGCGGGAAACCGCGGGGCAACCGCAGCACCCAACGCGCGAACGATCTATGATATCCCCCGTGAGCTGACTGTGGTCTCTAGCCCCTGTGTGGTCACACGCAAAAGTGCCGGCCCCTCCCAGGTAATCTGTTCGCACGGAGACCTGGCGAGCGGTCAAACCGCCGAGGCGACGGTCGTGGTGGAGGCCCTGGGCGAGGTCCCGCCCGGGCCTGGGGTGGCCGTTACTTCTCCCTCGAATGGCGGCCTGTTCTCAGTGGGCGATGCGCTGAATGTGACCTGGTCTACCAACGACATCGATCCCGGCGCGGAGATGACGGTGTCGATGAAGCGTGACGCGGCTGCGTTGCTCCCCGCCCCCGACGGGCTCGATTGGATCCGGTTCACCGAGACCGCGCTCAATTCAGGCTCTCTGACCGTGGCGATTCCAGCCACAGCACGAGTTGCCAGCGACTGGCGGGCTTACGTACGCCACAACGCAAGCGGTGTCTTCGACGCTTCCGACGCACCGTTCACCGTAACCTCCCCGGATTCGGCGACGGTGACCTTAACGCAGCCCAACGGTGCGGGGACCCATGCCGTGGGTGACTGGGTGACCTTGGCGTGGACCACGACAAACGCTCTAGCCACGGATGAGATGACCCTGTCGATGAAGCGCGATGCCGTGCCGCCTTCGGTCACTGAGCCGGACGGCGTCAACTGGGTGCGTTTCACCACGTCGGCGCCCAATGCCGGGTCGGCGACCGTGACCATCCCGGCAGGCGTCGCCTCCGCCAGCGACTGGCGCTTCTACGTCGGGCACAACGCCAGCGGCGCCTTCGATGGCTCGGACGAACTCCAAACCGTTACCGGCGGCATGCGAACGAGGTTGCCATCTCCCAAGACAACGCCGACGCGCATCACAGTGACGACACGGGCCGAAGTGTTGAGCGATCTGCCAGACGCCAATCCGTCTGACAACGTCGCGCACGCCAGGACCACGATCATCCTCGGAGGTGACGGCGTTGAGACCATCGACATCAAGCCCGGTAGCTCCAAGAATCCCGTCAACCCGCGGAGTCGTGGCAAGATTCCGGTGGCGATCCTGTCGTCTGCGGCATTCGATGCGCCGACGCTCGTCGATCAGAACTCGCTTACCTTCGGCCGCACCGGCGACGAGCCGTCGCTGCATTACCGTGGCGATGGTTCGCCCAATTGCCACGGCGACGATGTCGACTCCGATTGGCTGGTTGACCTGGTGTGCCACTTCTTCACCGAGATCGCCGGTTTTCAGCCGGGCGACACCGAGGGGATTCTGCGCGGAGTGACCACCGACGGGGTGCTGTTCGAGGGCCGCGACGCGATCACCACGGTCGGTCAGGGGTACGACGGTGATGTGGACAGCGTAGATGACGAGACGGAAGATCTCGCCCCCAACCAGGGCGACGGAAACGGCGATGGGGTTCTCGACAGCCTCCAGCTTCGTGTGGTGTCCGTACCATCGGCGGCGACCGGGGCCTACCTGACGCTGGTAGCGGAACCACCGTGCCTGCCCACCAACATGCGAACGCTGGTGGCCGGCGATGGCGAGGTTCCCGCCGACCGGGCCTTCGCCCATCCTCAGGGACTCCTGGCCTTCGACCTGGTGGGCCTGGGTGGCGAGCGATGCACCACCGCCGACTTGACTCTTTTCGTCCACGGCGAAGAGGATCTCAGCGGTGCTGAGTACCGCAAGTACGGCCCGACGGCGAGCCACCCCTCGCCCCATTGGCATCGCATCGACGCCACCATAGGTGCGACCCTCATCGACGACTGGCTCGTACCTACTGTGGAGATGAGCCTCTTCGATGGCGGTACGGGCGATGGCGACGGGATTGCCGACGGCGTGATCACCGACCCGGGCGGCCCGGGGGTGCGCCTTCCGGCGCAGATCGAGATACCGACACTCTCATCCGTCGGCCTGCTGGTCCTTGCTTTGGTGGTGAGCCTTGTCGCCGTGATGCTGGTCCGGCGTCGGCGCGGGGTCTGAGGGGTCTCAATGCAACCGAGGACCGTTTGAGCACCTGCCTTGCCGGGCGCCGTGTACACGCACGGCGTCCCGGCCTTTCGAATGCCTCGGAACCGAAGGGATCACTGCCTGGTACGTTTAGAATACACGTTCATCGCGTCACAGGAGGTCCGAGATGCGGCATTTCATGCAGTTCGTGGCAATTGCCCAAGTAGCCGCCCTCGCTTGTGTGCTCTGGGGTGCCGAGGGTGGGGAGGTGCCAGCGGTCATCGACACCGCTTCGGAAACGGCGCGCGGTGTCGTCGTGGAAGAGGTGGGCTACGGGTCGGCACTCGCGAAAGCGGGCCTGGAACCTGGGGACGTCCTCTTGGCATGGCGCCGGCTGCCCGCACCGCCGGCCAACCCTAATGCAGCTCGGGGAGAGCTCACCTCAGCGTTCGACTGGATGTGGCTCAAGCTCGAACAGGCTCCTCGCGGAACGGTGGAGCTGACCGGGCAGCGAGGCGGGGAGGCGCGGATGTTTGCGGTGGCACCCGGCCTGTGGGAGGCCAAGGTGCGGCCATGGATGCCGGGTGCACTTCTGGAGAATTACCTGCGAGGCAGGCAGCACCTCGATGCCGCTAAGACCGCCGATGCGGCGCTATGGTGGGAGAAGGTGGCCGCGACTGCGAGAGATTGGCGCCTACGTTGCTGGATGTGGCTGCGCCTGGGAGAGGTCTGGGCCCAGCAGCGGGAATCGGAGACAGTCCATGCAACCTATCGTTTGGGGCTCGAAGAGGTCCAAGATGCCTTTCCCAAGTCGGTGCTTTGGCAGGCCATGGGCCAATGGTATGTTAAGCAAAGCGAGTTCGACCTGGCTACCCAGGCGTATGGCTCGGCACGGGAGATCCGAGAAAAGGCATCGGGGGAAAGAAGCTTGGCGCTGGCCGAAATCTTGAATGATCTCGGGTCAACTGCTTGGCAACGTAGAGATCTGGATGGGGCGGCGGATTTTTTTCGGCGGGCCTTGGAAATCCTTCAAGAGCTGGCACCCGAGAGCCTTGGCATGGCAAGAATCCTGAACAATCTTGGCGCTGTGGCTTGGGCACGTGGCGACCTGGCCAACGCGACAGATTCTTTTCAACGCGCTTTGGAGATTCGCAAAAAGCAAGCACCGGACAGCCTCGACGTGGCACAAAGTCTAAACAGCCTGGGAAGCATGGCTAGGAAACGTGGGGATCTAGCCCAGGCGGAGGACTTGTATCAGCGCGCTCTGGATATCCGACAAAATCAGGTGCCAGATAGCATCGCGGTGGCAGTTACGCTGCATAATCTGGGAGTCGTGGCCAGCCGGGTTGGGGATCTGGTTCAGGCTACAGACCTCTATCAGCGGGCCCTGGAGATCAAACAGAAGCAGGCACCGGACAGCCTCACCGTCGCACTAAGCCTGAGCAACCTCGGAGTCGTAGCTAGGAAACGGGGGGATCTGCTACGGGCCACGGACCTTTATCAGGCTGCCCTGGAAATCCAAAATAGGCAGGCGCCAGACAGCCTCGATGTGGCGACCACCCTGAACAACCTGGGAGTTGTAGCTTGGAGACGTGGAGATCTGACCCGAGCGATGGCCTTCTATCACCGCGCCCTGGAGATCCGGCAAAAGCTGGCACCGGACAGCCTCGACGTGGCCCAAAGTCTGAACAACCTGGCGAGCGGGACTGGGGACCGTGGGGATCTGGACAGGGCGACGAAATTTTTTCAGCGAACTCTGGAGATTCAGCGAAAGCTGGCGCCAGACAGCCTCCCTGTGGCGACTACCCTGAGCAACCTCGGAGTCGTAGCTAGGAGACGGGGGGATCTGTCCCTGGCGACGGATTTCTATCAACGCGCCTTGGAAATTCAGCAAAAACTGGCGCCAGACAGCCTCCCTGTGGCGACCACCCTGAACAACCTGGGAGTCGTAATTGGAAATCGTGGAGAGTTGGCCCGGGCGACGGAGTTTTTTAAGCGCGCCTTGGAAATTCAGCAAAAGCTGGCACCGGATAGTCTTTCCATGGCAAACACCCTGCACGGCCTGGGATTCGTGGCTGGGCAACGTGAAGATCTGGACCAGGCACTAAACTTTCTCCGGCGCGCCCTGAAGATCCGGCAAGAGCTGGCACCTGAGAGCGTCAAAATAGCCGAAACACTTCATCACCTCGGTCTGCTCCATCGCCAGAAGGACCCGCTGCAGCTAGCCATCGCCGACGATTCTCTCAGCCTCGCGCTTGACATTCTAGAGAAACACCTCGCTCGTCTCGGAGGCTCCTATGACGTCCGGGGAGGTTTTGGCGCTCGATTTCATGAGTTCTACGGCGACGCCCTAGAAGTCCAGCTGAGGCTCGGGCACCCGTACCGAGCCTTCTACACCTTCGAGCGCTCCCGCGCCCGCACTTTCCTCGAACGGCTAGTTGAGCGCGACACCGTGTTCACCGCCGACATTCCCGAGAAGCTCGACCAGGAGCGCCGAAGCGTCGCCGTCCGCTTCGACCGCACCCAGCAGCAACTCGGGCAGCTCAATCCTCGGGATCACGCAGGCCAGATAGAGGAGCTGCTCGACCAGCTGCGCCAGCTGCGCGACGAGGCCCGCGACATCGAGGAAAAGATTCGCCGCGCCTCTCCGCGGCTGGCCGCCTTGCAGTATCCCGCACCGCTCGGTCTCGACGCGGCTCGCGGGGCTCTCGACGCCAGGACTCTTATGCTTTCCTACAGCGTAGGCAAAGAGTCGACCGTGCTCTTCACCCTCTCGAAGGACCACGATCTTGGAGTCGAGAGGCTCGCGATCCCCGAGGAGCAGCTGGCTGACCAAGTGCAGGCGCTCCGCAGGCAAATCCAGAACGCTCGCCGTTCCGGTTCTCAGCGCATACGGGACCTCCAGAACTCGGCGGTGGACCTCTTTGCCACGTTGATCGAGCCGGTGGCCGATCGGGTCGCCGAGAGCGAACGGCTTCTGATCCTGGCCGACGGCCCCCTGCACTACCTCCCATGGGGCGCTCTTCGCCGGAACACCACGGACGGCGGCCAGTACCTGGTGGAATGGAAGCCGTTTCACCTAGCGCTCTCAGCTACCGTTTATGCCGAGCTCCGCAAGCTCCGATCGGAAGACAATGTGAGTCCACCGGCGGTCCAGCTTGCGGCCTTCGGCGATCCGCACTATCCAGGCACCCGGGAGAGCGCGGGCAGCCACCGTGACCCGGTGGTCCGGTCCGTTGCCGAGCAGGTTCTCTTCGGCTGGGAACAGCTGCCCTACACCCGCCGAGAGGTCGCAGGCATCGCCGGCGCCTACCCGGAGGAGTACGTCCGTGTCTACCTGGGCGAGGAGGCGACGGAGGAGCACGCCAAGTCGATCGGACGCGACGTGCGCATCCTGCACTTCGCCACCCACGGTCATCTTGACGAACGTTTCCCGCTGAACTCGTTCATCGCCCTCACGATTCCGGAGGAATACAGCGAAGACCGCGAGAACGGTCTGCTCCAGGCATGGGAGATCTTCGAGCGTGTGCGGATCGAGGCCGACTTGGTCGTGCTCTCGGCGTGCGAAACGGCTCTCGGAGAAGAGCAGGGCGGCGAGGGTCTCATCGGCCTCACCCGCGCTTTCCAGTACGCCGGCGCCCGTACCGTCGCCGCGTCCCTGTGGCGGGTCGACGACCGGTCCACCGCCGAGCTCATGACCCGGTTCTACCGGCATCTGCGGGAGGGAAAAGCCAAGGACGAAGCACTGCGCTCAGCCCAGCTCGAGCTCCTCCAGGGTCCTATTCAGGTGCAGAGCGAAACGGGCGAGTACCAGGAGTTCGACGCGTCTGCTCCCTACTACTGGGCCGCGTTTCAAGTCTACGGCGATTGGCAATAGAACTTTCGGGGTAAGGTCCGACTCGGATCGTTCGGGTTTCTCAGGTGAGCGTATCGATAAAAACTCCGAAATACCTGCTGCCGGTCGACACCACGTTTTGGCGATCTGGTGTTCTGAGAGGTCTTCGCCAATTGGCGGACAACTTGCCACCCCACGAACCTTCGCGAGCACGGCGAGTTTGTAGGTTCGAAACAGATGGATGCGGGATACCCGAATCGGAATAGGAGGCGTAAGATGAACCATGTCATCAGGCTTCTGGACGCCCGTCAGATCCTTCTTATCAGCCTGCTCTGGGTTGTGATAGGGGCTGAGGGGCTATCTGCGGATGAAGAAGCTAGTCCAGAGACGACGAGTGAGATTGTGGCCGTGGATGTAGGGGAGAGCTTGGGAATTGAGCATTTCGCCAGTGGGGATCCGGACCGAGGGCTGGACGCCTATCAGCGTGCCTTTGAGATCCAGCAGAAACTTGCGGCGAACAGCCTCGACCTGGCAATCAGCCTGAACAACCTGGCATTCGTGGCTCAGAGACGTGGGGATTTGGAGCAAGCGCTGAACTTTCATCAGCTCGCGCTCGAGATCTGGGAAAAGCTGGCCCCCGACAGCCTCCTCGTCGCGTATAGCGTGAACAACCTGGGGCGTGTGGCCAGGGATCGTGGGAATCTGGCCCGGGCAACGCGCCATCATAAGCGCGCCCTTAAGATCTGGGAAAAGCTGGCCCCCGATACCCTCCTCGTCGCGTACAGCTGGAACAACCTGGGGCGTGTGGCCTGGGATCGTGGGAATCTGGCCCAGGCGACGGACTATCACCAGCGCGCCCTCAAGATCCAGCAAAGACTAGCGCCGGCCGGCCTTGAGGTGGCGCAAAGCCTGAACAATCTGGGACGTGTGGCCAGGGAACGTGGGGATTTGTCGCGGGCGATGGACTATCACCAGCGTGCCCTCAAGATCCAGCAAGAGCTGGCTCGGGACAGCCTCTTGGTGGCGACCTCTTTGAGCAATCTGGGATCTGTAGCCAGTGCCCGTGCAGATCTCGATCGGGCGTCAGACCTCTTCCAACGCGCGCTGGAAATCCGGCAAGCGTTGGCGCCAGGCAGCGTTAGTGTCGCCGAGACACTGCATGCAATTGGTCTGCTTCACCGCCAAAGGAATCCGCCTCAACTATCTACCGCAGCCGCCTATTTCCGCCGTGCACTCGATACCCTGGAGAGTCAACTCGCTCGCCTTGGGGGTTCCTACGATGTTCGAGCCGGCTTCCGCACGCGATACGGCGCATTCTATCGGCACGCCATAGAGGTACAACTGGAACGCAACAAGCCCTACGCGGCCTTCCAGATCCAGGAACGCTTCCGTGGCCGCAGCTTTCTCGAACAGCTCGCCGAGCGCGATACCGTGTTCGCCGCCGACATCCCCGAAGAGCTTGATCGCCAGCGCCGCGACCTCGCCCTCCATTTCGACGCCATCCAACAGCAGCTCGCTCAGCTCAAACCCCGGATTCACACCGAGCAGATCGAAGACTTGCACGAGCATCTGCGCCGGTTGCGTGATGAGGCCCAGGACGTCGAGGAGAAGATCCGGCGTGCCTCCCCACGACTGGCGGACTTGCAGTACCCTCAGCCGTTCGACCTCGAGGCCGCTCGGTCAGCCCTCGACCCGGGGACGCTCATGCTTTCCTTCTGCGTCGGCGAGGATTCGACCGTGCTCTTTGCCGTCTCGAAGGAGCAAGGACTGGGAGTAGACAAGATCTCGATTAGCGAGGAGCAGCTGCGCGATCAAGTGCAGAAGTTCCGTCGACTGCCCCGCTCTATCGGGAAATTGCGGACGCAGCAGTTCGAGAAGTTGGCGCGGACTCTTTATGCGACCTTGATCGAGTCGGTAGAGGATCGGATCGAGGAAAGTGAACGGCTCCTGATCCTCGCCGACGGCCCGCTGCACTACCTCCCGTGGGGCGCTCTTCCCCGCGACACTCCGGATGGTGGTCAGTACTTGGCGGAATGGAAACCGCTCCACATGGCACTTTCTGCTACCGTCTTCGCCGAGCTGCGCATGCTCCGGCGGGAAGACGGTGAGAGTCCTCCGCCGATCCGGGTTGTGGCCTTCGGCGATCCGCGTTACCCCGCCCCCCGGGATAGCGCGATACACCACCGCGACGCCATCGTGCGCTCCTCCGCCGAACGCGTCCTTTTCGACTGGGAGCCGTTACCTCACACCCGCCACGAGGTCGAAGGCATCGCTGCTGTCTACCCGACGGATCGCGTGCGCGTCTATCTGGGCCCGGAAGCGACGGAAGAACGGGCCAAGTCACTCGGGCGCGATGTGCGCATCCTACACTTCGCCACCCACGGCTATCTCGACGAACGCTTTCCACTCAATTCGTTCCTCGTCCTCGCCATCCCGGAGGAATACCGCGCAGACCTCGACAACAGCCTCCTCCAAGCCTGGGAGATCTTCGAGCGGGTGCGCCTCGACGCCGACCTGGTGGTCCTCTCAGCATGCCAGACGGCACTCGGCGAGGAACAGGGCGGCGAGGGGCTGATCGGCCTCACCCGGGCCTATCCCGGAAAATCACCCAGGCGACGATCTTCTTGCTCTGCTTCTTGCCCGGACTGGCGGCGGAGATTCCGGCAACCGTGTCGAACCAGGCAGCGTCGGGAATCATCTCCAGCCCACGCGGCACGGTGACGGGGGCTCTGATGGCGTCGGTGACCGGGGCGGATCCGGATGGCCTCCACAAGGTCAGCCTGGTATTCGTGCCCAACGGCGAGCCCCACGTCCTGTGCGAGGACGGGACCGCCACGCCCTGTCCCGGCACCTTCGGCTCGTGGACGCCCGCCGGCCTCGATCCGACGGCCTATGGGGTCAGCAGCGGCGGCGGCTCGGTGACTTTGGGGCTGTGGGTGCAGGATGACCTCGGTTGGGTCTCCCTGGTAGCCCAGGAGACCTTCACCTGGTCGCCAACCTCCGGCGGTGGCCCCTCCGGTCAGATCCTCAATCCCAGTGGTTCGTTCGCCGGGGACGTCTTCGTCCGCGTCCGCGCCGCCGACCCGGACGGCCTCGCCCGGGTGACGGTGAGGTTTGTCCCGACCGGCACCGAAGTAGTGATGTGCGACCCCTGTTCCGGCACCAGCGGCGACTGGATCCTGTTCGACGTCGATCCGGCCGCCTACGGAGCGTCCGCGGGGCCGGTCACCACTGAGCTGTGGGTGCGCGACAATCCCGGCGCCGAGGAGCATGTGGCCACCCAGCCGTTCGATTGGCAACCTGCGTCAGCAGGCGACCCCGTCGGACAGCTCACCAGTCCCAATGATCTGGTCACCGGCGACGTGATGATCTCGGCCGCGGCCGGCGATCCCGATGGCCTCGAGCGGGTGACCGTGGAGCTCGTCCCAGGCGGCGGGGAGGTGGTCTTGTGCAGCGGCGTCGCCGATCCCTGTCTCGGATATGAGGATTCGTGGCGGAAAGGGAGCATCGACCCGGGCGCCTACGGGGTCAGCGGCGCCGGCCAGCTGACCTACAGCCTATGGGTCACCGAAGACGGGGGCAGCCAGCGCGAGCTGGCGACCCAGCATACCTTCGACTGGGAGCCGGCCGCGCTGCGCGGCTCCACGGGCACGATCTCACCTCCCACCACCCGGCCCGACGGCAACCTCGACTTCTCCGTCACCGTGCGCGACCCCGACGGCCTTCACGTCGCGAGCCTGGTCTTCGTGCCCCAAGGTGCACCGCTGAGAATCTGCAACGACGGGGGCAGCGATCCCTGTCCCACCGGCACGGGCAACGTCGCGCTTACCGCGGAGGACGTCGATCCCCGGGCATACGGCGCCAGTCCCGGGACGATCACCGCGGGCCTGTGGGTGCAGGACGACACCGGGCGGGTCGAGTTGGTGGACGACCATACCTTCACCTGGCAGCCACCGGTCGACGACGGCGTCCTGGCGGTCACGCCGGGCACCGACGCCGGCGCCACCGGCGAGGAAGGTGGTCCGTTCAGCTCGGTCCAGGACTATGAAGTCGCCAACAGCGGCGGCAGTGCCATCGACTACGGCGTCGCCATCACCTACGCGCCGCAGGTGGGCGAGTGGCTCAACGCCACCAATCGTCAGGGCCAGCTCGATCCTTCCGGCAGCGAGACGATGAGCCTGTCGATCAACAGCACCGTCGCCAACGGTCTCGCAGCCGGGACCTACATCGCCACCCTGCTGTTCGAGAACCAGACCAACGGCAACGGCACCACCCAACGCACCGTGACGCTGACCGTGGAGGCCGGCCAGGTGCTGCCGCCG
>JAAEQG010001052.1 GCA_024231775.1 bacterium | reverse complement strand
GCGACCTGCCTGTAGGGCAAGGGCGACCGCAGCGGTCACACGGCATCTTGCCTCAGCCCGAACCCGACGCCTGGGGCGCGCGACTGGCGGGGCAGGCGTTGGTCGAGAGCGCCGATCTGTCGCAGGTGAGCGAGCGCAACCGGGACAAGGTCGAGCGGGTGCGGACCCACCTGGTGCGTGTGTTGGAGGCTGGACAGATGGCGGCGGTGGAGCGCGTGGCCGCCGGTTGCATCCTGGCAAAACTGGGCGATCCCCGCCCCGGCGTGGGCGTGGGGGAGGATGGCCTGCCGGACATTGCGTGGTGCGAGGTTCCCGCGGGCTTGTTCGCGATGGGCAGCCCCGATGACAGCCTGGCATTTTTTGGAGAAGAGACACCTCAACGCCAGGTTGATCTTGCGGCTTTCCGCGTGTCCAGATACCCGGTGACGAACGCCCAGTTCACCGCGTTCGTCCGGGCCGGAGGCTACCGGGAACGGCAATATTGGACTGATGCCGGATGGGAGCGCAAAGAGCGCGAAAAGTGGACCAGGCCGGACAATTACGGCGATCCGCTCAATCTGCCCAATCACCCGGTCGTGGGGGTGAGTTGGTACGAGGCAGTGGCCTTTTGTGCCTGGCTGACCGGGCAGTTGCGCCAGCTTGGGGCGCTTGGGAACGATGAGGAAATTAGCCTGCCGTCAGAGTCACAATGGGAAAAGGTCGCCCGGGGAGTGGATGGGCGAATCTATCCCTGGGGAGATGATGCCGACCCGGAGCGGGCAAACTATGCCGACACGGGGATCGGCGCGACCAGCGCGGTGGGATGTTTCCCCAGCGGGGCCAGTTCGCACGGTGCAGAGGATCTGAGCAGCAATGTGTGGGAATGGTGCCGGACCAAATTTCAGGATAGTTACGACGATTACTGGGATGACAACGACTTGGAGGGCAGCGACCGCCGGGTGTTGCGGGGCGGGGCGTTCCTCGACGATGCGAGGCTCGTCCGCTGCGCGGTCCGCCTCTGGGATCCTCCGGACTTCCGTCTCACGAGCAGCGGGTTTCGGTTGGTGCTGGCGTCCCCGTCCGCTTTGTGATCTGGGCACTCTGGACTCTGGGAGGGGGGTTTGGGGGGAGGGGAATCCCTCCCCCAACGGAAACCGCGCGAAGCGCGGCCGCGACCGGCGAATTTTGAGGTCATTTTCAAAGACGCTTGCCTTCCATCGAACAAGGAGCAACACGATGAACGAACAAGACCAATTAGAAGCAGAATTACAAAAGCTCGAACAGGACATCGCGGACCAGCAGGCGCGGCGGGCAGCGCTCCTGGTGACCCTCTCCGGTTCCGGGGCTGCGGCGCTTGGAGAGCGGGCCGTGGCGGTGGGCGAAGGGGGTGTGGGCGTGGGCGGCGACGTGGGTGGGCACGTCGTGATCGGCGAGCACATCGTCATCAGCGAACTGCCCCAGCCGGTGCTGGAACTGTTCGCGCGCCAATTCGGCTTTGATCCCAGCGCCTCCGACGCCGGCGCGCTGCGGGCCTATTTCAACAACGTCGTCTTTGAAAAGCACAGCAAGCTGTCCTTTCTGTTCATCCGCCCCGAGACGGGCAAGGTCTACACCGAGGCCGACATCGAGACTGTCTTTGTCCCGCTGCGCATCACCGACCCCGAGGCGGCGGAGCGGCAGTCCCGCGCATCCGGCCGGTTGGAACGCTTTGACCGGATGGCGGACGAAATGGCGGAGGGATTCCGGCCGCTCACGCTGGCCGAGATATTGAAAAAGCACCCCTGCGTCCT
>JAAEQG010001051.1 GCA_024231775.1 bacterium | reverse complement strand
TTAGGTCCGGGTATCTATTTCTGGTATCGGGAAACCTGAGGCGGGATACACTGAGTGCAGATCAACCCGCAAAATGCGCCCGGAAGGCAGTGATGGCACCGTCAAGCCTGTCCGCGCCCTCCGCTGAGAGTAGCCTCTCGCGTAAGGCAAAGCGTAAGGCGCAGCCCAGTTCTTGAGAGGGAAGTGGATTTAGACGCGATGGAGCAGGTTTCAGCCCCGGTAACCTCCGGACTGCCACTCCGAGGGTCAGTGAGCCTCGTCAGAAGGTCTCGCGGTCAATATGGAAGCGGGGCCGGTGTGACCCAGTCCCGCCGCAGAACATGCTTTGAACATGCCGGCGTGCGGATTTGCTTCTAGGGTGAGTTAGAATGGTAGCGGGACCGATCAACCCTCTGTTAGTCGCTGCTTGACCGGCCCCGCTGGAAAACACGGTGGATCGCAGGTGTTGTGACCTTTCAGCATCCAGCGTATCGATTCTGGCGGATTGATGCAATGGCCTGCGATTTTTTCTTGGATGGTTGTCTCTGGGAATGAGCCGGGGACGGCCCGGGTGCACTTCACGTTTGTGGGTAGCTCCTCTCCCACACGGGAGGAGGGTGGCAGCCTCAAGGCGCAGCGCAGCGGAGCCTTGGGGATGGTCCAGGGATCTGGCGCGACCCGGGAGACAATCCGATTCGCCATCCCCAAGTCCTGCGGACTTGAGGCTGCCACCCACGCTCTCTACCATGTCGACAAAGGAATTGTGCTCTTACCCACAAACGTGAAACGCACGTGAACCGCCCAGGCGCCGTATTGGTGCTTGGATATGGGCCCGCCGGTCGGTACAATAGTCCTCTAAGGTCGGCCGGTGACAGGGCCGACTCGTGGCCGAGCTTGAGTTACACCGATTCAGAACGCCAGGCGTGAAAGGGACAGACCATGGATCAGCACCTCTCGGATACGACTGACCAGCACTCTCACTATAGCCGTCGACGATTCATTGGCGCGGCCTTGGCCGGTGCGGGGGCGCTGGCTGCCAAGCCTGAGTGGCTGGGGACCGGCTCGGCTCGGGCGGCCGGTAGGAAAGGCGCTGCGACGGATATCGTGACGCTGGGCAAGACGGGCATCAAGGCTTCGCGGCTGGCCCAGGGAACCGGCTGGAACGGCAGTGGTCGTTCCTCGGCGCAGACGCGGTTGGGCGAGAAGGCCTTTGATACGCTGATTCGTCATGGTCTCGACCAGGGCATGCGCTTCATGGACATGGCGGACCTCTACGGGTCCCACCGCTACGTGCGGCACGCCCTCGAAGGACGTAAGCGTGACAACATCACGATGCTGAGCAAGATCTGGCCGCGGACGGAATACTGGAACTCCGCTTCCGGCGGGGCCAAGGCGGAGGTGGATCGCTTCCGACGCGAGTTAAAGACCGATGTCATCGATATCTGCCTGATCCACTGCATGACCAAGCCGGATTGGCCCGAGCAATACAAGCGCGTGTGCGATGAATTGTCCGAGATGAAGGACAAGAAGGCGGTCCGGGCGGTGGGCATCTCCTGTCACAACTTCGAAGCGCTGAAGGTCGCCGCGGCTAATCCGTGGGTCGATGTCATCCTGGCGCGCATCAACAACGTCGGGCGCGCCGCTGCGATGGATGCGTCGGTCGAAGAAGTG
>JAAEQG010001050.1 GCA_024231775.1 bacterium | reverse complement strand
GCCAGCGCCAGGAGAAGGGGTAGTTTGGTGGACCAACGGAAACCAGGCATCGGACACCTCCTGTTCGGGCTGGGTCTTGCGGTAGCCGTCGACGCGATCGGTTGGTGAGGACAGGGGTCATTCAGCTTCCCTACCGCGAAGGAGCCGCCTCTTGTCCTTACTTTGCCGACGCGGAAACCGGAGCCCGAAATGGTCCACCCGATTCGGGATTTCCGTGTTGTTTGTGGTCCTGATCGGGGCATGGTGCTGCTGATTCCGGCAGCCGAGGGGCTTCTACCCTCCTGGGGGTGCCGGTGGATTGCTGATCGGGTGGTCCGATTCAGCTCCCGTTTTCCGCGTCGGAGAAGTAGGCCGGATCAGCGACCTGGGGCGGACTTGCTCCCCTGCCGGTGATCCCAGCCACGCTGACGCCGGCGGGAACGATGGAGTCCCGGAGAGCGGGAGACTCGAGGCTCCTGGCCGTCGAAGGAATCTTCCGTGAGGAGGAAAAGAACATGCGAAAGCGCATTTCAGGCATCGCCCCTGAGCACCCTTGACCCAAGGAGATAGATCCATGACTGCAACGCTTCGTATCTACGCTCTGATCGCTCTGATCCTCGCCGGTGGCCTCACCGCAGCTGCGGCGCAGGAAGAGGACCCCGAAGTCTCAACCGACGACAAGGAAATCATCATTGTTCTCCGCGGCGGACCCGCTCCCGTCGATGTCGAGGTCTCCATCGGCGACGAGTACGTGGGAACCATCGGACAGGACGTCACCAGGTCGCTGAGCCTCGAAGGCCTGTTGGTCGATGGGGTGAACGAGCTGAACGTCAAGCTCCTGCAACCCGACCAACCGCGCTCCGGACGGCGCCTGGAAATCGCCGTCGTGGAGCTCGAGCGGGTAACGGCACGCCGGAGGGAGTACATGGGCCACTTGGCGCGCATCGTCGTGCCGGCGGATGCCACCGCGGAATCAGCCTGCGAGGACACCGTGAGGTTCTGGGTAGGTGGTATTCCGTGGGAGTCGCCGCCACTCAAGCGCGACTATTACCTTTTCGTATCCGGCCCTCCTGCAACCCACCGGGTCACGGTGTGGCTGAACGGTGTGCCGGTCCATTCCACCAACAGAAACCAAGGTGCGATCGACATTACTCCATTCGTAAAGAAAGGCAGGAACGCACTGGTCTTTGCGGGTACCCCCACCTGCCTCGTGAGCAAGTCCCCCAACAATGGTACCCTCTTCTTTCGGATCGGATGGGGTGAAGTCGCGTATGAAAATACGATCGAAATGGCACAGGTGCTGGCGTTTCACGAGCTCCTCGCACGCCGCAAAGCGAAGCCTTACGAGCGAAAGCAGGGCTTCCGGGGTTGGTGAAGCACCTTGAGGACAGGTTCCCAGGTTGCCACGATGCGCGTTTTCATCTCGTCGATCCCCGCCGAGCTCGGCCTATGCCGGGCTCGGGGTCGACGCGGAGCTTCTCGGCCTGCGGCGCTTCGTAGCGTTGCAGCGCGAGCTCTTCACCGCCGGCGAGGTGGAGCAGAGCACCGAGGTCCCGAAAAAACATTTCCACAGCATCGAAAGCCATCGCGAGGCTCTGCTCTGGGACGACGAAGCACGACGCTGGTGGGCGGCGTGCCGGGAACGCCGGCGCCGCGACCGGCGGCGGAAAGCCGTCCGCAACGGGATCGCGGCGGCGGCCGTCGTGGTGCTGACCCTGGTGGTCGGGATCTTGACCAAGCGGCACTTCGAGCGCGAGGCACTCCTGGAGACGGTCGCCGAGGGCGATTATGAGGCGGCGTTCGCGGTGCTGGCCCGCTTGACCGCGGAATCGGACGCCGATTCCGCGGAGCTGTTGATCCAGGTCCGGAAACGGAAGCAGCCGTTCGACGTCCTGGAGCGCGGACTGGGCGGGGTCGACGAGGAGCGTCGCGGAGAGGCTTTGCTGCGGGTGGCGGAGCTTCTGCTGCCGTTGCAGCAAGCGCAAGCCCCGGAAGATCCGGATTGGATCGCGTCGATGGTCTGGGCGCTCGACTTCTTTGCCGCGCCCGATCCGGCTTTGCGGGCGCGGGCCATCGCCTTGCGGGACGAGATCCTGGGACCGCTGCGGAAGAGTCATCCGCCGCCGCCGTTGCCCGGTCCCGACGATCCGCAATGGGCCGATATCCCCGCCGGGACGTTCATGATGGGGAGCGGACCCGGGGAAGGACGCGACGAGGAAAACATGATGGACGAGCGTCCGAAGCACCCGGTGCAGCTGTCCGCGTTTCGGCTGATGGTTCACGAAGTGACCTCGGCGGAGTTTTGCCGGCTCTTTTCGCATGTCGAGACGATCGTTCGCCGCAACTTTCCGCATCTCAAGCTTGAGGACGACCTTCCTACGTTCCATATGACGTGGTACGAGGCATACACCTACGCCGCCTGGCTGGGCGGACGCCTGCCGACCGAGGCGGAGTGGGAGTACGCGGCGCGGGCCGGCTGCCGCTTCGCCTGGTGTAAGCGCGACGGGAGCGCGGCGACGGTGAGCGAGGTCGCTTGGTGGGTCGGCAACTCAGCCGATCCGGAGACCGGGGAGCCGTCGGCGAAACGGGTGATGCAGCTCGAGGCGAACCCTTGGGGACTCTATGACGTCTACGGCAACGTCTATGACATGAATGCCAACTGGTACTATTTATATCGGGAGGAGCACGAGACCGACCCCGCAGGCCCTACGAACAGCTCGGACGGCTATCGGACGAGACGGGGCGGCACCGCGCGCGTCCCGGCTGAATGGATCGTCGCCTCAGGGCGAGGAACGTTGTCCCGCAGCAGCCGATCGTATGGCGGCCTTCGAGTAGCTCTTCCAGCATATTTGACGTGCCATCCTTCTCCTTGAGCTCCGAAAAATGGGTTGGTCCGCCGCGGGATCCGGGTGGCGACGCCCCCTGAGTCTCGCCGAGCAGACGTCCCGCAATCCCCGGCTCGTGCGGATGCCGGACCAGCGCCACAGGGGTCGCGCCAGAGGCGCGCAGCGCCGGCACCAGGCCGCCGACGAGCAGCGAGCTCTTGCCGGCCCCCGAGGGCGCGCACAGACCGAGGATCGGCACCGGCATCCGCACCAGACGCCGCAGCTCAGCGATCTCCTGGTCGCGTCCGGCGAGCAGCGCCGGGTGGGTGTAGGGCAAGAGCACCGGATACGGCTCGGCCGGCAGCTCCGGCGACGGCCAGGAGCGCAGGACCACCGGCCGTTTCTCGGCCTCCGTCCGCCGGGTGCGATCCCAGATTTCCGTCGCCTCCACCGCCCCCGTCTCCACGCTGTAGGGGCTGTGCGCCGCGATCGACGCCAGGACCTCGGCCACCGCGCCGGCCCCTTCGCCCCGCCTGGCAGGGTCCTTTTCGAGCAACCGGTCGACGAGATCGGAAAGCGGCTGCGGAACCCGCGGATTGAGCTGCCGGACCGGCTGCTGCTGATCGGTCGTCACCCGGTGCAGGATCTCGAAGAGCGAGCGGCCCCGAAACGGCGAGCGCGCGCTCAGCATCTCGTAGAGCAGGACGCCGAAAGAAAAAAGATCCGAGCGCGCGTCGACCTCGAGCCCCTGGGCCTGCTCCGGCGACATGATGCGGTCCGACAGCGAAAGCGTCGACGCGTCGTCGTCGTCGTTTCCAGGGTGTACTGATTTCGCCAGCCCGAAGTCGAG
>JAAEQG010001049.1 GCA_024231775.1 bacterium | reverse complement strand
GGTCTTGAGCACCAGAGTCGCGGAGAGATGGTCGTCCGATTCCTGATAGCTCTCCGCCACCGCGGAGTTGAGCTGCCAGCGCATCTGCGCGTCGAAGACGAACGGGGCATCGTAGAGCAGCTCGAGCACCGCGTACTCGGAACCCGAAGCACGGAACAGTGGGTTGAGCGTACGCGGATTGCCCTCCAGGCGACGGACAAGCGTCTGGTGGTTATCCAGCCTCGTCGGATCCTGCGGTGGCGGTTCGCTCAGGTGTGGCGGGTTCGCTGCTGCAAGGGCGAGTCCGCACGTCCACGCAACGGTGGCTAGCGGCACTGCCCGGAACGCGGTTCGCTTGGACCTGCTCATCCGTAACCTCCCGGCGCGACCAGAGACCGCCCCTTCTGCAACTTGGTCATCGTATCACGATCTGTGCAGTACTTGAAGGAGCGTCGCCCTCCGTAGGGCCCCGCGGCACGCGGGCTCGGACCGGAGGCGACTATCACGGGAGAGGAATGCTGCTGTTCCGCACCGGCAAGGAGGCAGGGCGAATGGAAGCGCCGGGCACTTAGACGCACACGGCTACGTGGCGATACTTGGTGGACGGGCCACTGCCGTCGCCGACCACGCCGCGGTCCGGATTGGCCCGCAGGTGTTCGAGGATCTTGTAGACCGTCTCCACCTGTTCGGGGGCTCCGATCGCCTGGGCAAGCTCTTCCGCGGTCCGGGCGCTTTCGCCCTCGAGTGCCTCGGTGAGACGGCACTGTACGTCGATTACCTGCCCGGCGGCCAGCTTACCCGCTTCGACGCCCGGCTGATGGTAGGCGTTAACGTGAATCAATGAGGCGTACAAGCCCACGGTGCGTTCGTACAGCGCGATCATAGCGCCCAGCGTACGGGCGTTGACCTCCGGGAGCGAGATTGTCATCGAGGCGCGGCCCTTCTCGTGTAGCGCCGTCCGGGTCCCCAGCAGGAGGCCCAGCAGGAAGTCACCACTGGTGACCCCCGGTTCCACTTCGATCGCCTTGCCGGGACGATCGCGCAGCACCTCGATGAAGGTAACGAAGAAGTTGGCTACGCCCTCGCGGAGCTGTTGAACATAGGCGTGTTGGTCGGTGGCACCCTTGTTACCGTAGACGGTCAGCCCCTGGTTGACCACCTGACCGTCGAGGTTCAGTTCCTTACCCAGCGACTCCATGACCAGCTGTTGCAGGTAGCGGGCCATCAGGGCCAGGCGGTCCTTGTAGGGGAGGATGACCAAGTCCTTGGCTCCGCGTCCGTTCGAGGCGTGGTGCCACATCAAAGCCATCAACGCCGCGGGGTTTTCGCCCACTTTCGTGCCGCGGGTGGTCTCGTCCATGTCGCCCGCTCCCGCCAGGAGCGCGTCCACGTCAAGACCTTGCAACGCCGCCGGAAGGATCCCCACGGACGAGGTGACCGAGGTCCGACCACCCACCCAGTCCCACATGGGGAAGGTCGCCAGCCATTTCTCCTGATGGGCGCGTTGGCAAAGGGCGCTGTCTCTTCCGGTGATCGCGACCGCGTGTCGGGAGAAGTCCAACCCCAGCCCGGCGTAGCCCTCGGCGATCTCCAACATGCCGTTGCGCGTTTCCACCGTTCCGCCTGATTTGGAGATCACCACCGTGAGGGTGCTCCGCAGGCCATCGCCCAGCTTGGCGAGGGTCCGGTCGAAACCGTCCGGGTCGGTATTGTCCAGGAACAACACGCCCATGCGGTCGGCGGATGTGCCCAGAGCGTCAGCTACTAGCTGCGGTCCAAGCGCCGATCCGCCGATTCCGACCACCGCCAGAGTGTCAAAGCTCGAGGCGCTCTCGGGTCGAATGTCGCCGGAATGAACCTGGCTGACGAACGTTCTGACCTGGTCTTGCATCTGTTTGATGGCGTCGGTGAGTTCGCCGGACGGAGCCCGCTCCGGGGCACGCAGCCAATAGTGCCCCACCATGCGCTGCTCGTCGGGGTTGGCGATGGCACCGCTCTCCAGGGCAGCCATCTGCTCGAGCGCTCCGGCAACCGGAGCAGCCATGCGCTCCAGGTAGCCCTCCCCGAAGGTCATGCGACTGATGTCGAGTTGAATGCCAGTACGCGGGCACACGCAGAGGTGCCGCTGATAGCGCTTCCAAAGCTGTGCTGGAGTCATGACGTGGACGTTCTCAGTTGAACCAGTTGGGCGTTGAACAGGGCTTCGCAATCGCAGAATGCGCCGTTCCGCATGAGCACCAGTAAGGCGTCACGAAGAATATCGGCTGAAAGGTCCTTGGTGGTTAGGACCCGCCGAACGCCCGAGAAGTCTCCGCCACACGTGGCGGTTGGCTCTGCGCCCAGCTCCTCCGCCAGGGTACTGAAGAAACCGGCTTGGTTGAGCTGTTCGATGACTGACGCCTCGCGGTCATGAATGTCCTCCGAACGGGGCAGCTTCAGAAAGTCGTCCACCGACTCGCTGCTGCCCAGCTCAAACCACACACAACCACGCAGGTGCTCCTCGTAGAATTCCTCCCCGATCGAGTGGAACAACCGGTGGAAACGTTCTTCGGGGAGCAGGTCGTCAAACCCCGCCCAGCAAAACGTCAGCGCCGTACGCTTCCACCGCTCGCTGCGCCCGACCTCCACGGTGATTCCGGGAAACTGCTTCGCCAGCATGCCGGCAAGGCGCTGTTGGAGCTTGGCGTGGGTATTCTGCTTGGCCATTGTGGGAGTCAGACCCCCGTTCGCGTGATGATAGTCCGATCAACTACCCGCTCACAACGCGATCGCGCTACTTCGGCGCGCTCGCCCACGGCGCACAGGATAGTGACTCCACCGAAAAAATGAAGCCCCAAAGCGATGAAAGCGCTCTCCAACTGTGGAGTCAGCGAATCAAACTCAACACTCACTTGCCCTTGGCGTTTTGCAGGGGAATAATATGGGACGAAGGGGAGGGTTCACGAACTTCCACAGCGCCAGCGGGGATGAAGAGACGGGAGGAGACCGGCCGTCGTCGCCGTTTTCCAGTCCTGAACTGCTCCAGGGCTTCCCAGCCCGGTGGGCGGAGGAGGTTCTTACGCAGACTCTGGTTCGCTGAGGGTGGTCTGCTATGCGCTCTTGCAGGCTTGCTTCACCATTGCAGGCTGTTCTTACGACATGGTCAGCGGTGTTTCAGGAACGGGAAGACGATCTGGTCACTTGCGGGGTGCTTTCCCACGGGGGAGGGAAGTAGGCCGGTTCTGACGGGCGAAGCACCACACCGGGTGCCGCCCGCCACTCCTCCCGACAAGTTTCAGGCTCCGCACGCTCGGGGGCAATGTGCCCCCAGGCATCTGCGTCGCGCTATCTCACTGCTGCCGTGGAGTGGTCAGGGTAATCACCTCATTGAGGCTTCCGCTCCGGAAGCCTCGCAGATCCAGCGCTACGAAGGTGAAACCCAATTCGCGCAGACGGCGGTCGATTGACTCGCGAAACTCCGGCTGGGCTAGCTCGGCAATGCGATCTGGAGGCACCTCGATGCGGGCCAGGTTTCCGTGGTGGCGCACCCGGAACTCGCGCAGGCCCAGCTCGCGCAAGAACCGCTCTGCGTCAGCGATCACCTGCAGCTTCTCCGCAGTGACTTCCTCGCCGTAGGCGATCCGGCTGGCCAGACACGGGCTGGCTGGCTTGTCTGACGTGGGCAGTCCCCACTCGCCCGACAGCGTCCGGATATCCGATTTGGTGAGCCCGACCTCAGCTGCCGGTGAGCGGACCCCGCGCTCTGAGGCAGCTCTGATTCCCGGTCTCCAGTCGCCCAAATCGTCCGCGTTGGTGCCCGCCAGGATCACGTGAGGGAAGCTGTGTTCCTGCAGGTATGCCGCCGCCTGGTCGAACAGCGTGCTCTTGCAGTGATAGCAGCGGTCGGGCGCGTTTCTGGCGTAGGCTGGGTTGGACAGTTCATCCGTGTCGATGACGACGTGGGCGACGCCCAGCTCGGCGGTCACCCGACGACACTCTTCGAACTCCTCGCGGATCAGGCTGTCGCTCTTGCCCGTAATCGCCAGCACGTTATCCGCTCCCAGCGTATCGACGGCGGCGGTCAGAAGAAAAGTTGAGTCCACGCCCGCGGAGAAAGCCACCGCGACCTTCCGCAGTGTCCGCAGGACATCCTGCATCTGGCAGTACTTTTCAGCAGTAGAGGGTTCAGCCATAACTATGTGCTATCATTAATGTTACGATTCAGCGCCCGAGACGCGGCGACACCGTTGCCACCCCGCGCTACCGAGGTGGGATGATATCACAAGGGTCCCCGAGCGGCAAACAGAAGCCGTCTCCAACCACCATCGGGACCGTCTCACGCGTTCTTGGGACCGCCACAGAAGCTGGAGCGTCAGAAATTAGTGGTTTTCCCCCTTGCATTCGCCACACCGCCCGGATAGAGTGGCTTATGAGAGAGAGGGAGCGGAGGAGAGTTGCTTCCACCAAGGTTTTAGGGGATGGGAGTTCCAGACTTCGGCGTTTCGTCCGAGAATCTCCTCTTAAAGAGTTGAGTTGTGTCCCGCCATTGGCGGGTTAAACATAGATCTCTCTCTCCCTCCCAGGCTTGGGCTGTTCGTAAGAGCAGTCCTTGCCTTTTTTTACGCCACTACCTGTCCCCCGGATGAGGTGATCGGACCCGATGGAGCTTCCTCGGCTCGGCTGGACGAATCAGGACGTGCGCGCCGGTTCGGTGGGGCGCATATTTCTAGGGCTGGCGTGGGCCGGGGCTGCTGACGGCTGGATTCGTGGCCGACTCTGGGCGGTTGGCGGTGATCTCCGCGCCCAGCTTGCCGGCATACTCCCGCAGGGCTGCGCTGGTGGGGTTCCTGCGGAGGGCTAGATCGACGAAACGGAAGATGAGCTCATCTGCAGCCCCCCGGAGGCGCGCCTCCCGAAGGCAGCGGACGCACTCTGCGTCGTCACCCTCACGCAGGGCCAGATCCGCGCTCTGTCGCCAGGCGAGTTCGTTGTCCGGATCGAGCTCGAGGGCTCGGTCGTTCCATCGGCGCATCGGGTCCGCCGGCGTCTCACCCTCACTTCGCATCAGAATGGCGACAAGGTCGGTGTAGCGCGCGCTGAGGAAGGCGCCCATTCTGTCCGGATCCTCATCAGGAACGACCGCCAGCAGAGCATCCTTGGCAGAGGATTCGTCGCCTGCTGCCAAGTGCATGCTCACCATGGAACGTCCGAGCATCTCGACCAGCAGCCGCCCCTCGTAAGACGGAGGGGCGCAGTCGATCGCCGCCTGGGCTTGCTCGATGGCCCGGGCCGGGTTTGTCGGGTCGTCTACGAACAGTATCTCAGCCAGCTCGGATCGACAGCCAGCGGTAGCGTACGCGAAACGCGGACGCAACCCCTCATACAGCGTGCAGGCCTGCTCGAGTGTCTGCACTGCCAGATCGTAGGCGCCGTCCTCCACCCAGATGGCGGCGGTAAGTCGCAGAGTCTCCGGGGCGAACGGATCTTCCCACTCTGCCGGTGCAACGTTTGGGTCCGCGGCTGAGGCGCGGGCATGGATCGGGATGACCCCGGACTTGAACGCGGGGATAGACAGCAAGCGAGCAATGAGTTGGTGGTAGCCGACCGGCATCCGGTTCATCCGCAGCGGCCGGGCCAGCACCTGGATAATCTCCGCCGGCAGGACATCGGGGATCCCGATCATTACGTAGCGCGCCGCCAGGTTGGTGTTGTACGGCCGCCGGGCGATCTCCCGGGCGAGGGCGGTGGCTGCGTTTCGGCTGTACTGCTGGGCATCTGGCGCCCCGCGCATCCGGGCAATCTCCGCCCGGATTCGTTCGAACCCGTACTCCTGCCAGCTCGAGTTGTACAACCCCGGGGCGGCGCGAACCAACTCCTGGAGCGATTCCGTACCGCGCAGGCGGCAGGACTGCACGATGGCCAGATCCTGATCCGCGATGGTCAGTAGTTCTCGATCGATCGGGGTGCTCTGCAGCGCGGTAGCCGCTCGGCGGCGACCGGAGGCAAGGTGGGTGTTGCCGATGTGCAGATAGTGGGCGACCTGGCGGCTTTGGGCTTCCAGTCGGCGTTGGGGGCTAAGCCGGTAGCTCCGGGCGGTTTTGGAGAGCGGGAGAGCGCGTTCCCAATCCAGGTCCTCCATGGCCCGCGACGCCTCGAAGTCCGCCCGGGCGGCTTGAAAGTCCCGGACACAGATGTACGCTGAGCCGATGGCCAGCACGGTGATGCCCAGAGCGGCGCCGCTGCGGACCAGGGACCGCCGGTACCAAGCGTTGCCCGACCCACATCCTTCGACCCGGGCGAACGCCCAGATCACCCCGATTACGGTGTAGTAGATCGGTGGCAGACCGGTCCCGCGCAGCCCCACGCCAGACAACTCCGCCACGATCAATCCAACCAGAGCACCCAGAAGTCCGGTCAAGACCCAACGCGCAGTGATGGAATGCAGAGAACGAATCGCGACCGCTCCGGCGCACAACGTCAGGAGCAAGGCGCCGATGGTCAGCACCAGACCGACTGAGCCCAACTCGGCCCATACTTCGAGCCACTCATTGTGGGCGTGGGCGATCCGGGCGGACAGGGCTTCTGGATCGGCCAGGGCGTCTTCGCCAGACGCCAGCGCGTCAGCCTTGCAGGTATATGCCCCCTGTCCATGCCCCAGCAGCTTGTGCTGATCGATCAGCCCGAGCGCGTAGCTCCAGGAGTAACCACGTACTCGGAAAGATACGTCTCGACCGGTCGGAGACGGGGCGCTCATCGCTGGCAGCACCTTCCAGGCCGCCACCGCCGCCACACCCACCGCCAATAAGGTCACCACCAGTTTTCCGCGGCGTCCCATCGCGAAGAACGCCAAGGCTACGACTCCCGCAGCCAGCCCCGCCCAGCCGCCTCGCGAATCGGCCCGGGTGAACGCCGACCACATCACCGTAAGAACCAGGGCGCACAGCAACGCCAACACAACTCGGCGCATCCGGCGGGGATTGCCAAAGTCGCGCACTTGGCCCACCAGAACACACCCCGCCACCAGCAGGCACGGAATCAGACAGGAGGCGAGAAACGTGGGATTGCCGATCGGGAATGACGCACGCAGGGTGGGATTGCGCTCGAGGTGGTACCAGACGGCAACGCAGCCGGTGGCTGCTCCGGCCAACACCAGCGCGTACGCGCCGAATCGGGCGGTGCCGCGGTTCAGGCCGTACGCCAGGGCCAGAGGCCAGAGGGTGTATACCGCCAGTTGCAGCGATCCGTACAAGGCGTGCTCACGGGCGTCTGCCCAGGTGATGCTCGCAAACGACCACCCCACTAGGACCACCATCATCAGTTGGGCAGCCACCGCTGGTGTGATCTGCCTCCGGGATGGTTGCTCGAGCTCACCCTGCGCCAGCGGCTCGGTGATAATCGTATCATCTTCGGAGACTTCGCCTCCGCCACGCGGTCGACAGACCAGGGCGACACCCACGCTCAGGACCGCCAGCGCCGTCCCGATTCCGAAGACGAGGGTCTTGATGTCCGATCCTGCGGGCGTGGGATGGGCGTAGTCCAGATTGAGGTTGGCTACCAAAGGGCGAAGCAGTGAGTCGGCGGACCATTCTCTGGCGCCATCGGGCAGGTTCGGGCTCCGGGCGCCACTGTACAGCAGGCAACTCCCCGTCAAGGTCAGGAGCACCAAAATCGCCGTAACCACCTGGGTGGGGTGGATCTCGTCCGGCTTGGCGACGCGGATGAGGCTCACGCGGTCTTCTCCGGAGGAAGCCAAACTGTCTCTTCAACGCCTTCGCGGGCGTTGGCCAGTCGAGCATAGGTGAACAGCAGGTCACCCAGCCGATTCAGGTACGGAATCACGGGAGCAGCTACGTCCTGCGCTCGGCTGAGGCCGACCACGGTCCGCTCGGCGCGGCGACAGATGGTACGGGCCAAGTGCAGTCGGGACGCGAGTTCTCCACCTCCGGGCAGCACGAAGTTGCGCAGCTCGGGCAGTTGGCTCCACGCCTCATCCAGCCATCGTTCGAGCTGGACGACCGCATCGTGGGGGAGTTCCACCGGGGAGGTGGATTCGCGCGTGCCCGCCAGCTCGGCTCCGATCACAAAGAGGTCCTTCTGAATACGGCCTAGGGCGCAGGCCGTCTGGGTGTCGCTACAGGGCACTAGCGCCCATCCGATTGCGGCGTTGAGCTCATCGACGCATCCGTACGCGTCCACCCGAGGATCGTCTTTGTCCACGCGTTGGCCGCCAATGAGCCCGGTCTGGCCGGTGTCGCCGGTTTTGGTGTAGATCTTCATCACCCTGACTCTCCACGGAGCAGCGGGTCCGACTCGGTATGGGCTCTGGCGACGCAGGCCCCACGAGGTTCGGTATGCTCATGGTGTTCGGTCAGGCGGTCCGCGTCAATGCTTGAAGTGGCGGGTGTGGGTAAAGAGCATCGCCGCGCCGCGCTCGTTGCAGGCGGCGATCGTGTCCGCGTCGCGTTTCGAGCCGCCCGGCTGGATGATGGCGGTTACCCCGGCGTCGAGGAGCAGGTCCGGGCCGTCGCGGAAGGGAAAGAAGGCGTCCGACGCCGCAACCGATCCGGCGAGCTGGTCGGCGTGGCCGTTCTCGTTGGCCAGCCAGGTGGCGATCCGGCAGGACATTACCCTCGACATCTGCCCCGCGCCGTTGCCGATGAGCATGCCGTCCTTGCAGATGCTGATGGCGTTGCTCTTGGTGTGCTTGCAGATCAGCCAGGCCAGACGCAGGTCGTCCATCTCTTTCTCGGTGGGCGACCGCTCGGTGACGACCTCCCAGATGTCCTCGTTCAAGCCGACGAGATCGCGCTGCTGCAGCAGCATGCCACCGGCGATAGTGCGTATCTCCTTCTGGTCGGGATTGGGCGGTCCGCTGAGGTCATGTACGTTCAGGAGTCGGACGCGCTCGCCCCACTTCTTGCTGGAGCGGACCAAGTTCGCCAGCTCTCTGTCAAATGTTGGAGCCACCCAGACCTCGATGAAGAACCCACCGGCGCCTGCCGCCTTTCCCCAGCGGTCGTACGTCTGCATCACTGCGTCGACGAACGTACTATCGAAGTCAAAGTTGACTACCAGGATGCTTCCCATCGCCGCAGTCGGGTCACCCAAGTAGGCCTGCTGGTACGCCTCAAGAGCATTGTCCGCCACACCCACACCGCACGCGTTTGTGTGCTTGACAAATACACACGCGTGCGACCACTGAGCATGTGTCAACTCCGCACACAACCCAAGTGCTGCGTTCGCGTCAACGTAGTTGTTGAACGACATGTCGTCTTGGCTCGACCACATCGCTTCGGCTGTCGGCAATGTCGGCTCATCTGAGTATTCATACGATTCGAGCAGCTCCGCGGTCTGGTGCGGATTCTCCCCGTACCGCAGAGCTCCCCAGTTCTGTCCGAAGATCGCCTCAAGCCAAGGCCAACCGTCCAGCGTCGGCTGCTGCCCGAGCCAACGGGCGACTTCCGCGTCATAGCAGCACGTTGTGTCGAAGGCGTCCGCGGCCACTTTCACGCGCGGGTCACCAGGTGCCGCGAGAGGCGGTCCCGGCGGACACCGCAGAATGCACAGTGCCTCGCTGTATCGGTTCGGCCCGAGGACAATCAACACATGCCTGTGGTTCTTGGCTGCGGCGCGGAGGAGGCAGGGGCCTCCGATGTCGATCATCTCGATGGCCTCTTCGAACGTGCAGCCCGGCTTGGCGACCGTCTCTTCAAAGGGGTAGAGGTTGACCACCACCATGTCGATCGGCTCGATTCCCTGCTCCGCCAGTTGACGCATATGCTCGGGATTGTCGCGGTCTGCCAGGATGGCTGCGTGGATCTTGGGGTGCAGGGTCTTGACCCGGCCGTCGAGCATCTCGGGGAAACCGGTGATCTGCTCGACCAGGGTCACAGGAACGTCTGCGTCCTGGAGGTGCTTGGCGGTCCCCCCGGTGCTGATGATCTCGATCCCGAACTCGTCGACCAACGCCCGGGCGAAATCGACGATACCGGTCTTGTCGTAGACCGCGACGAGCGCTCGCTTGATCTGCGGGTGAGCCACGATCGGTCCTCCTGCCAACTGCGACTCGTCCGACGCCGAAGACATTGCGCCGGAAACAGAACGGGGCGCCGAAGCGCCCCGTTCGATTCTACAGTGTTGTCCGGCCGTTCACGCCCGGCTACTCCACGACCGGCTGCGGCGGCGAAGTGCGGACCTCTTCGCGATACTCAACGCTCGTGTACTCGTCCGGAGTACCTCCGCTATCGACTACCGCAACTTCCCCGTAGTCCCAGTGCTTGTGCCGACCGCCGACGCGGAGCACGGCCACGACCCGTCCGATCGCGTGCAGCTTGAGACTGCCCACGCAGTAGTTGCACCCCGGTCCTACGCTGACGCCGTCGTACGTTCGTGATTTAGATACCTGATCGAAGGTGTCATGATAGGGCCACTGGCTCTCGGGAGTCGCCAGCACCAGCGCCCCCGAACGGCTGACGATACGCATGGAATCGAGCAGCAGTCGCCGGATGCGGCGCTCCTCGACCAGCTTGGTCACCTGCTGGTGGATTTCGTAGCGTTGGTTCTCCAGGCGTTGGCGATCGGCCTCGAGATGATTGAACTTGCGATCCGAGCCCCAGAACTCCTTGGTGGCGTCGTCAATGCTCATCGTGGGCGAGGCGTAGAGCGAATCGCGGCGGTATTCCTCGTGGCGGGCGTCGTAGTATTCCATCGACGAGTTCAGCACCGCCTCCGCGGAACGCAGCTTGTCCAGGCGAGAGTTGATCCGCTCGATGTCGTCGTACGCCGTGTCCAGATCGGCGACGAAGTAGACCTGCTCGAACATGTCGCCCTGGGCGATCTGCTCCATGGCGATTTCATTGAGCGAAGCGCCCGCGGGCCCCACTGTGGGATGCAGCGGGCGGGCATCCAGGTAGTACCGAGAGGGCAGGCGCAGCGGAACGAGCGCATTGCGCACGAACTTGCTCACCTCAGAGTCCCACGAGCGGTGTACCTCCAACTCCCCGTAGATGCTCACTCCGGGGAATCCCGGCGCGGTTGTGTACCGGAACTGATAGTGACCGGGACAGAGGTTGAACATCGCGTATTCTTCTGGACACAGCTCCAGGCGATGATCCAACGACTCATCCTCAGTGATGGGTTTCCACTGGGAATCGAAGCACGACTTAACCGTCACATTCGCGCCGGGGGGAGAGTAGAACTGAACCTGGAGCTTGCACGGGTTGCTCCAGTCCCGCGACGTGGCGTGCCGGGAGCACCCCGAGGCCACCATTGCCAGGACCAGACATGCAACCGACGCGCGCCCAGCCTGGGCCAGCACTGCGCACCGTAACTTCATGGGCCATACTCGCTTGGTTTCAGCCATGATCTTGCCGACCTCCTCAGATGCGGCGTCGTGAGGCTCGCCTGCCGTCCGGTTCCCCGTGGTGGAATAACAAAGCACGTACCCCCGCCGGCGGTTCCGTCGCGGGTCCGAGGATGTTGCTCCTCAAGGCAGGTAACAGCCTGGCGACAGGGCGGACGACCGCGCCATCCCCGTTCGCCACAAGTGCTGGTGATCCTACTTCCCCGCGTGGGCATGTCAAGTGAACCGCGCCGCCCGCGGGTGCAGGTGGCTGGGAAACCGCAGCGGCGGGGCAACGGGGGGCTATCGGTCTGCGTCGGTCGCCGCAGGGGCCTCCGTCTCGCCGTCGGCGGACGGGGCCTCACCGTCCAGACCCGGGGCGGCGTCGGCTCGGTCACCGAGTCCGGGCGCTCCCGGAGAAGCCAGCCGCTTGAGGAGATCATCCGCACGCAAGTGACGGGTGTCCGCCGACGTGTAACAGCGCACCTCGCCGGTGGGTGCCACCACATAAAAAGCGAGGCCGTCCGGGTTGGCTGTGACCAAGGCCTTTGACGGAATCGGCATGGAGTCGCGTACCGAACCTCGGGCGCTGTCCAGCACCACCACTCGGTCGTCGTCCGTCCGCACGCAAGTGCGGTCCGCCAACCGGGAAACGAAGGCGGTGCCCGAAGCGTGGGTCCAGAAGACCGCGTGGGTGTCCACGTCGATCGCATAGAGGCCGTGGCCGCGACAATGTTGATAGACCGTGCGCTGAGACACGACCGGCCGGTCGCGCAGCGGCTGGGGAAAGCGGTGACGCCACATCAGTGCCCCGCTCGCCAGATTCAAACGGTAGAGTGAACGATCCAGGCTGGCAACGTAGACGCCGCTCTCATCGGCGAAGGGATCAGCCACAATCGCTGCTTCGGTGGCGTATTCCCAATGCAGGTGTTTATCCCAGTCGGCAGTGCATGCATAAACGCTGCCGCCCTGCGAGGCGAAGTAGAGCACGTCGTCGATCAGGATCGGCGCCGCCGTCACCGGTCCGTCCCCGAGCACCTTCCAGGTCCGGATCGGCTGCCGGTGGGTGGGGTTGTACCATTGCACGGCGTACAGGAAACCGTCACTGCTGCCGGCGTAGAGCGATACGGCGTCGCCGACGGCAGGACTCCCCGCCGGCCACATCTCCGGGATCTTCCCGAGTATGTTGCCAGTGTCGCGCTCGTACACGAAAGCGCCGCCGTCGTGGGCTACCAGTGCCGCGGGCTGCCCGTCGAGCGTCATCATGTGGTGGGGCCGGAACACCTTTCGGCCGCGCTCGGTGACCGACCGACTCCACCGCACCAGACCGACATCCGGGTCGATGGCGTGAAGATCGCCGCTCCGCGTAGCCACGTAGAGGGCTTCGTCGATCAGATCGACGGAAACCGCCGAGTCACCCGTTCGAAAGGGCAGCTCGGTCTGCCAATACTGCGCCAACAGGGGACCGTCCGATGCGTCCCGCGCTTCGAGGGCGCCCGCGGACATGCCGACCGTCCCCACCAGTACCGCCGTCAAGGCTCGAAACCGCATCCGAAGTACTCCTCGTTTCCTGCGCCAGCGGTGGCTGTATGGCTGGCGCCGCGCTGGAGATCATAGCACAGAGCAGCCGGGGCTTCGAGAGGGCTCTGCGGGAATCTCCCCGGGGGAGGTCGCCGCGTAAGGTAAAGCGCCGGGACGTTCGACGTGCCTAGCGTGGGTGCTCTGGCCAGCGCCGGGTGAGGCTGTGCCCCGCCCAGCGGTCATTGGCGAGCCGTAAGCCTCTGGCGCAGGCTCCGGTTGGGGGGACGTCC
>JAAEQG010001048.1 GCA_024231775.1 bacterium | reverse complement strand
GGCTGCTGAAGGCTGGCACGAAGTTGCCGCCGAGCGGGTGACGGCCGGCCGGGCCCGGGGCGTGCAGACGCAGCTTCTGGAAATCGAGCTGTGAAGCCGGTCTCGGGGAAGCACTTGTGTCGAGTGCTCGATAAACACGGCTGGGAGCTACGACGTATCCGAGGGAGCCATCGGATCTACGCCCAACCGGGAAATCCGATAATACTGACGGTCCCCGTCCATGGTAGCAAGGACATGAAATCTGGCACGTTGCGTCAGCTACTCAAAGACGCTGGCCTCACGGAAGAACATCTGTAGCTGCGTCGTCCCGCTCAAAGGACGAGCGGGCGTAACCGGAGGGCGGCGATCACCCGCACGTCAACATTGCGGGACTCGACGGCACCCACCTCGTGGCTGTCGATGGCGCGCAGCGGTCGCCCGCCCTTCACCCCGAGATCTCCCGCGCTTCCTCGTCCGACATCCCTTCGAGCTGATCCAAGAACTGCTCCAGATCCCCGCCCCCCGCCGCGATCTGCTTCTCGGCCACCACCACCGCCAGCTGGCGAATGGTAGGCATCTCCAGCGCTCCCCGCAGCAGTAGCTCGACCTCGAACTGACCCCGGACCCGCCCCACCCGCTGAGCCGCAAGCAAGGAGTGCCCCCCAAGCGCAAAAAAGTCGTCGTCGATGCCGATGCCGCCAATCCCGAATAGCTCCTCCCAGATCGCGCAAATCGCCTCTTCCAGCTCATCTTCCGGGGCCGCGTAAGGGCT
>JAAEQG010001047.1 GCA_024231775.1 bacterium | reverse complement strand
CAACTTCTGCAGCCCTGACCGATGGACCAACGAACCGGCTCAACCGATGCCCGAGGGCGGCGGGGACGACGGGGGGGATAGCTGGACCAATCAGGCTGAATTTCGCCCCTATCACGTTCAACTCCATCGCGGTTGGGGGCGATGGTGGGCCTACGACGGGGGCGGCCGATGTTTCGGCGTCACGGGGTGGGGGACTCACTCCTACGACCAGATCAACCGAGCCCTCGGCACCGACGACACCGGTCCCGCCGAGGTCGTGTTGGAGGAGCCCGTCGAAGTACGCGATTCCGGCCGATTTGAACCGCGAGAGACCGTGGGCGGGCTCGTCCTGGGAGACACCGGCGATGAGGACACCGGCACCCGCTACCACAGCATGGCAAAGCTCAAGGGCCCTCGGGCGAAGGTCAAGATGAAGTTCGCCAACGGCACCGAGTTGAGGTTGCACCTCGACGGTGACCGCGGCCCTGGTTTGGGAGCGATCTTCGTCGGCGAGGAAGGCAAGATCGAGATCAACCGCAACAAGCTCGCCAGCAACCCCAAAGAACTGGTCCGCGCCACGGACAACCCGGGGCCGATCACGCGGCCCGAGACGGCGTACCATATCGAGAATTGGGTCGAGTGCATCGACTCGCGAGAGAAGTGCAACGCCGATATCGAGATTGGGCTGCGGGCCACCACGCTTTGTTATCTGGTCAACATCGCCCGCGACGTCGGGCAGGTCGGCAAGACACTCAAGTGGGATCCCAAGGCCGAGCGGTTCACCAACTGCGACGCGGGTAACAACCTGCTCTCCCGCCCGCGCCGTAAGGGTTGGGAGTTGCCCAAGCTGACGTAGTACTGGGTTGACGAAGCCACCCAGCCGCGCAAATCAGCCGGAACGCGCTAGCATCCGGTCATTTGCGACACGT
>JAAEQG010001046.1 GCA_024231775.1 bacterium | reverse complement strand
GCCGAACCACACCTGGCCCTGTGTAAGGGCGGGGTGGGTGAGCGCGACGAAGCGGGTAATCCGATTGAGCATCCCGAAGCGGTGCTGATCCGCGTCGAGTCGGAGTGCATGACCGGTCACGTGTTCCACTCGTCGCGGTGCGACTGCGGCGACCAGCTTCACACGGCTATGCGCCGGGTGCAGGAGGAGGGGAAGGGCGCCGTGATCTACCTGCGTCAGGAGGGACGCGGCATCGGCTTGCACAGCAAGCTGCAAGCTTATCAGTTACAGGACAACGGACTGGATACGGTGGAAGCCAACGTTCAGCTGGGCTTTCGGGCGGACCGGCGCGACTATGGCGTCGGAGCCCAGATCTGTCGCGACTTGGGGCTGAGCAAGCTGCGGGTGCTGACCAACAACCCCAAGAAGGTGAACCGTCTGGAGGTCTACGGCGTCACCGTGGTCGAGCAGCTCCCGATCGAGATCACACCCAACGAGCACAACGTCAAGTACCTGCGCACCAAAAAAGAGAAGATGGGCCACCTGCTGGGCGAAGTGTAACGTGGCCTGACCAATACCAGGTCCCGCAGGAACCTACCAATGCGTGCCTCGTCCGCTCCGCGACCGTGAGGGAGCGGAAGCTGATCCGTGCCGTGGGCTTTAGCCTGCGCGGCGAAGAGACAGTCACCCCGCCAACCGTATCGGTAAGACGAGTGGAGAGAACGCCAATACAGATCGAGTTGGGTGGCATGGGCAAACTCGTTTGCCCGTGGTTCCTCGGCTCGCCACGCGGGTGCGCAACGTTCACCCACGCCACCCTCCGCGCGAACGCCGAAACCGCTCCGCAACCGTGAGGGAGCGGAACGCAAACTGACGGGCACGAATCGGCAGACTCGAGCCGCACTTGGCACGACGCCGAGCCTCCGCAGGCGAAATGGAAGGGGAGCGAGCGGGGGAAAGCGCAAGACCGCAGCCCCCGAACATTCGCTCGGAGGCTGCGGCTTGAGAATCAACCTCTATGTCAAACGCCGAAGCGCCGGACTTACTTGACGTTAGCCTGCACCCAGGCGGTGGACACTGACTTGGGACGAGTAATCGCCGTGCCCATCGCTCGATTCAGGATCAACTGGGCCAACATGCCCATGGCTCGCGAGACGGAGAACAGCACGGTGTAGTAGGGGAACTCGGTCAGGCCGAAGTGATAGAGCAGGGCGCCGGAACCGGCATCCACGTTAGGCCAGCAATTGGCGATGGGGGCCTTGCCCGCCTTGACCCGCTCGGCGGAGAACTCCTCCAGAACCTTCGGAATGACGTCGTAGACCCGGGCGACCGTATTGAACACGGGATCCTTGGGAAGGTGTTCCTTGCCGAATTCGAGGAAGCCGGCAAAGCGCGGGTCAGTCACCCGCAGCACGGCGTGACCGTAGCCGGGGATCACCTTGCCGCCGCGCAGCGTCTCGAAGGCGAACTCGCGCAGTTGCTCCTCGCTGGGAGTCCCGCCGAACTTCTCCATGGTCTCGAGGACCCAACCCAGGCACTCCTGATTGGCCAGACCATGCAGCGGACCGGCCAAACCGTTGAGTCCTGCCGACACCGAGTAGTACGGATCCGACAGCGATGAACCGACCGTGTGACACGTGTTGGCAGAGACGTTGCCCCCTTCATGGTCGGCGTGGAAGTTCAGGTACAGGCGCATGAGCTTGGCGAACGTCCCCGTCGGATCGGGGAGCCCGAGCATCTTGGCGAAATTGGCCCCCCAGTCCAGGCCTGGTGTCCAAGGAATCAGCTTGCCCTTGCCGTAACGAATCCGGTAGACCGCGGCGGCGATCGCGGGCATCTTGGCCAACATGCACAGGCTGTCCTCCAGCGCCGGGCCCCAGTAGTCCGCCTTGACCATCCCCTTGTCGTACTGCTGGCGGAAAACGCTCTCCTTCTCCATGACCAGGATGGCGGTGTCGAACATGCACATGGGGTGGCTGTCGGCCGGCATCGCCTTCAGCACGTCCCAGACGTACTCGGGGACCTGGGCGCGTTTGTCGAAGTCCTGCTGCAGGGCCTTCTTGGCCGCCTCGTCGGGCTGGTCACCGGTGAGCAGGAGGAAGAAGACCTCTTCCGGCCACAAGTGTTTGATCTCCAGCAGTGGGTGCCCGCGGACGATCAGCCCCTTGTCCGGCTCGACCACCGAGGTGTCGCAGATCATTCCCTTGACGCCGCGCATCCCCCCGTAGGCCTGCGCCACGGTCACTTGGGAGATGACCTTGTCCCCGAGGTTCTTACGCACTTCGCCGACTTCCTTGCGCCATCCGGGGATCTTCGTCGTCAAGGTTTCCTGTAGTGTAGCCATACGGACCTCCTCAGCTTGGTTGAGACAGGAGCTGCACCGCTTTCGCCGCCGTACGCTAAGCGCAGCACAATCAAACTCTGGTTATCAATATTTCGCCAAGTGCGGCGCGTCGCGTCATCCTCTGGGCGCGCCAAAACCACCGACGAATGGTAATCGCCCTATAATAATGGCAAACTACATGCCATGGCGAGTCAAGCCGGGGTCCGGAGTGCTTCCTCCGCTCCTACGAGAACCGGTCTGCGGGAGATTCCTCAGCCGGTGGGGAGAGGATCAGCCCGGTGGCCGAACCGGCTGGGTAGCTGGTACACCGGATGAACCGGCCTCGCCTGTCTCCAGATAGCCCAAAGAGCCCAAGCGTTCAAGCTCCTCCGGACTCAGGATCACCGTGGAACCCGCCCCAGCCCCCGCACCCCGGGCCGCCGCCGCCGCAATCACCTGGGCCAACTTGGCCTCCAGAGATTCACGCACAGGGACCGACGACGCAAGATCGGTCAGCTCCCGGGGATCGGATGATACGCGATATAGTGAGATTCCATTAGGCATCCTGACTATCTTGTGGTCCCCCATGCGCAACCCACTCAGCGGCGGCCCCCAGAAGTTGCCCATAGCCAGAATCGGGCGATCCTCCCAGGCGCCTCCGTCGACAAGCGGGAGCAGGCTGCGCCCTGCGAAACTCGGCTCCGGGTCGATCCCCGCCAGGGCACACAACGTGGGGGCCACGTCGATCTGACCCACCGGCGCGACCACGGTTCCGCGGGGGAGACGCGGCGGGTAGCACATGATGAGCGGAACGCGCAACAGCTCGTCGTAAAGCGTGTGGCCGTGCTCGAACCCGCCGTGGTCCAGGAACTCCTCCCCGTGGTCGGCGGTGATCATCACGATGGTCGAGTCTGCCAGTCCGAGCTTGTTCAACTCCGCCAGCAAACGCCCGATCTGCTGATCCGCGTAGGCAACCTCCCCGTCGTACAGCTTCTCCACGCGGCGAATGATCTCCGGCTCGAGGCGCCGCGTCCCCCTTCGCAACCCCATCATGTCCCCTCGGGTCCCGAACACCCAATTGCTGCCTTCTCGATCCTCCGGGGACGCGAACTTGCGCCGAAACGTCGCCGGCGGCGCGTAGACCACATGCGGATCAAAATAGTGCACCATCATGAAGAAGGGACGATCGTCGCGCCGACCGAGCCAGCCCAACGCAGCCGATGTCGTCGCGGTCGCGTCGCGCATGTTCACGTTATCCGACGGGGCGTGGAAATCGTAGTCCGCCGCAGCGTACCCCTGATTCATTCCGAACGGCTGCGTCAGGAAATCAACGTTGACCACGGCGCCGGTGGCGTATCCCGCATCCCGAAAGCACTCCGCCAGGGTGCGGGCCGAACCGCGCAGCGGACGCCATCGCCCCACCTGACCACCCGCGCCATGTTCCACCGGATACGTCGAAGTCAGCAACGAAGCGAAAGACGGCAGGGTCCACGGTGCGTGGGCATAGGTGGTCTCAAAGCGCGTTCCCCCGGCGGCGAACGCGTCGATCTGCGGAGTCAGACCCAGTGGACTACCGTAGCAGCCCAGCTTGTCCGCCCGCAGCGTGTCCACCACGATCATCAGCACGTTCGGCTGCCGGCGGTCTGCGGACTCAGCCGAACGGTCGCACCCTTGTCCGGAGATTAAGACTCCTAACGCAACCAGAACGTTCCCGCACCAGCCTACCCTGCTCCGACGCATCACCAACTTACCTCACCCTGTAGCGCAACCAGCCTACCCCGCATTGTAGCATGACCAGCCTACCACGCATTGCAGCATCACGCGCCTACCTTGACCCGTCGCATCACCAGAGGCTACCTCAAGCCCCTCTCCCCTGTGGGGAGAGGTTGGAAGAGGGGCCCAACCGTCACCGACATCCACCACTGGCTCCTAACGCGTGGTGGCTTCTGGCGGGTGGCATGGGCAGGCTCAGATCATCCATCCCACCGACCGCAAACTCCGCTCTCGAACGTGATCTGCCGAATCACTCCACGCCCATCACACCCCCGCCGCCCGAGATTCCCGCGACTCCACGGAGAAGCGCCGCCTGAGACCGATAGGACGGTGATCGCCTCAGAATCCGCCATTCCCGATCGCGCGCCATGTACTTGTGGTGTAGGACCCCGAAGCACTCAACCTTGAGTGAGTCGGTGCGGTCCTCGGACGAGTGGACCGGCGTGGCCTCCTCGTGAGCATCCGCCAGGCATCCTCGTCGTGCTCTTTGACAAGTGAATACAGCCCAACGCCGTGAGAAAACAAAGACGGTGTAAGAAGGATTGCGCCGGTTCCTTGCGCGGGCGCCCCCGCAGCCGCAGGGTGGTAATCAATCCCCGGCACGCGGCGATGCAGACCCTCCGATCGACATCTCCTGTTTCATCGAACCTCTGCCCGCCATCGCATCCTGGCTCGCCCGAACTGGTGTGGTCTGCTACCCTGTCCGCGCGAAGACCGGAGATAGGCATGACGG
>JAAEQG010001045.1 GCA_024231775.1 bacterium | reverse complement strand
TGGACCAGGAAGTCGTGGACGTGTGGGTCAACCCGGATGGCTCTGTGCGGCTAGAGTATTGGTTCACCTTTACCTGTGACACGGGGAATTATCACATTGCGGCGGTGGACATGGCCTTGCCCACAGGCGACTATCGTTTGTCTGATATTCGCGGCGATGTGGACGGCAAAGCGATCGATCACGTGGGGTCGGATTTCGAGGGCGAAGGTGGACACGGGGTGGCCGTGTGGCTGGGGGGAGCGACGATTCGGTCTGGCGAGACCGCCACGGTACACGTGGTCGTGGATCGGGTGGGCGGAATGGTCTACCAGGACGACGCCGATGCCGAGTATGCCAGCATCGAGTTCTCCCCCACCTGGTTCGAGGGCGGGTACGCCCACGGCGTCACCGACCTGGCGGTGCGCTTTCACCTTCCGGCGGGCGTGCAGCCAGAGGAACCCCGTTGGCATCGCCGCCCATCCGGCTGGCCCCACGATGAGCCGGACACCGCGCTGGACGGCGATGGACGGGTGCTCTACACGTGGCGTCACACCGCAGCCCAGCCGGACCAGCAGTATATGTTTGGGGCTTCCTTTCCCCGCCGTTACGCGGACGAGGGCGCTATCCAGGAACCCCCGTCGATCCTGGCGCAAGCCTTTACCGCACTTACGGGCGCTCTTGCCTGCTGT
>JAAEQG010001044.1 GCA_024231775.1 bacterium | reverse complement strand
GCCCGGTTCTACGACCCCAAGCACGCCCGCTGGCTCCAACGCGACCCCACCGGCTACACCGACGGCAACGCCCTCTACGAAGCCTTCGCCAACAACGCCACCGCAAACACAGATCCGATGGGGACGGAGGTTTGGATTCAGGCGGAGCGTTACCGCACGACCTACTCGGGCATGCCGCTGTGGGCGGTGGTCTATCGGCTCAACAGGAACGGTCTGGATCGGGGGTGGCGCGGGTTGCTCAACCCGTCGGAGGTCGAGTCGCATGTTCTGGGGATCGACTACTTCCCGTACACCGAGAGCCTGCGACGGCTGAGGGCCGTCGACGCCAACATCGAGAGTATGCGGGGCGCGCTCGAGTTGCAGGCCATCGCCGGAGAAGACATCGCCGCGTACCGTTCGTCGATCAAGCTGGCCGCGGCTGCACCGGTAATCATTGCCTCCGCCGGCATGGCTGGACAGGGGTTTGCCGTGGCTCGAACTGCGGCGTCCTCGGGCGGTCTGCTGAGCACGGAGGGCCTGTTCGTACTTGGGGTGAACGCTCCGCAGATTGCAGTGGGCGCAGGGACGGGCGTAGCCGGATCATCGGTCGCAGTGGGGCTGAGCGGCTACGCGATCAGCGATGTGCATCCCGAACTGGGCCCGAAGTTGGAGGCGGGCGGCGAGATCGGATTATTCAGTGGCGTGATCCTGTTCGGTCTTGGAGCCGAAGCTGGCGGCGCGCAGGCGCATGCCAGTAGTCGGGCGCCAGCGCGTCCTACCGCAAGTGGGACATCTGCTGTTATTAACTCGCGGCTTACCCAGCGTCTCGCAGCGTGGCGTGCATATCAGGCTCGAGGCGGAATGTTGGAGATGCGCCCCTGGGTTCAGGCCACCCAAAGGCAATACGGCGGCATGAGCGGCGGGTACCCATCGGGTTACGGTGCTTGGATTCGCAGCGTAGAGAGCACGCATGGGGGTGCGGCCCTGAGCCTGAACCGTGCACATCTGTATGGGCTTTACGGCGAGAGCGGGGAATTCCTGAAATGGGGTGTCACAGGTGATCCACAGAGCCGCTACCCGCGAAACTACATGGTCCTCAAGAGACTCCGAGTGTTTGAGACGGGTTCTCGCCGCCTGATGCTGCAGTTGGAGCGGGAACGAGTTGAGGTCAATCCGGGGCCGCTGAATCTGGAACCGTGGGCAGGAGTGTACGCACCATGATGATTGGGATTGGGTCAGTGGAAGGCGGCCCTGAACTGGTCGACACGGCGTTCGCCACGTCGCTTGGTGCTATAGCAGGGCTCCTCTCAGCGAGAGGTCGTGAGTCGAAGCTGGCAGCTTCGCCAGTCCTCAATCCAGTGTTCCACGCGCCAGGCTCCATTGTGGGTGCTGGTTTTGAAGGTGTTCGGACAGCCAAGTTCTCACGTCACAAGAAGATCCTCATGGTCCAGATCGCCGTTCCTGAGGAGGCCGCCGCGGCCACTGATCCAAGCGAGTTCATCTTCAAGTCGATTCGTGAGGCGATCCGAATCGCTCGTCCGGTTTTCGAGCAAGCGAGAATCGACTTCGACGAGGATGAGTTTCTCGAT
>JAAEQG010001043.1 GCA_024231775.1 bacterium | reverse complement strand
TCCGCCGGGCCTTCGGCCAAGGGCTCGCCCTCCTCGTCGACGGGCACGTCTTCCTGGTCGACCTCATTCGAGCCTCGGACCGGGGCTGCCGAATCCTCCTGCTGATCTGCCGGTGCCTCTGCAGGCTCATCGACACCATCTGCCAGACGGTGCGCCGGTGAGTCGCAGGTCGGTGCTCGGTGGGCTTCACCATGAGTACGGGCTCGCTCGCGCCGCTTGACTCGCCTGGCTCTCATCCGCCAGAAGATCGGCTGTTCCAGTGCAGCCCCGGCTGGGATTTGTCGGTAACGCCCATCCGACCCAAATCGCCGACCTGTGATCAGGGGAAACGTCTTGTCTCCGGGTCTGCTTGACTCCCGAATGCACATGCCATAGACTGTGGGTAGGCGTGTCGTCGCGCACGAAGGGTATGGAAGACGTTTTTGTGGAGGACACGTGCACGAAGGCTCCGCTGGACGTTTTTGCGGAGCACAGCCGGCGTTACGTAGTTGTGAAGGTTTCCAGGTATTTTTTCCACTTCGTGAACAGCCTGGCGACGTTTTCTTCGTGCGAATGGGCCTGTGGTTCGTAGCCGTCCTCAGGTGGCATGTAGCTTACGAAGCTCTGGATTTCCACGGGATAGCCAAAGTCAGCATAGACCTGCTCCACTATCCCAAGGGGATCTGGCAGCTCGTCACGATGTTCGTGAACCCAGGCAAGGACGAGATAGAGCCATTTCCGTCGAGACTCCGAGGACCACGCTACCCCCTCGCTTTGCAGTACCTTCTCAAGGACAGAAGGCACCTCGGCATGTTCCTGCGGACTGAGACTAGCAAGCTCGACAACGGCTGATCCAGCGTCTTCGTCCTCAGCGAGCCGAGCTACCGCAAACTCCACTACACCCGCTGCGCTCAGAATACCGTGCTCGTAGCCCCATTTGACGTCTGACCAAGACAGCTCCAGCCGGTCGAGGACGAAATCCGCGGCGAGCTTCACGAAGTCCACTACCCCCCTCCCGGCAGCCGAGAAGGCACCTGGTTCGGGAAACCCGTAATCCGGCCACTAGGGATGAACCGCTGGTGCGTGACATTCCCCTGTGGATCGACGATCCACTCAAAAATGCCGCGTTGCCCATTGACGGAGGCCTCGAGCTGGGTCAGCGTCCTTTGAACACCATCCCCGCCCCGAAGTGCAAAGACAGGGCCCGCCTCGGCAACATCGTCAACTACGAAACTACCGGCCCGATGGAGGGAATCGCTCTTGAGACCACCACCTACTCTGGGTGCTACCCTTAGCTCCTGAGAGGAAAGGGTGGCTTTTAGGCGTTCGGCTTGGAGTGCGCTCTCAGCACCTGCTCCTGCCCTTGGGACAAGGGGGGAGCCTACCGCGTTCCCGTCGTACCGACGCCTGTAATCCCAATGCGATGAGGGAGTTAGCTCGGGGCTCCCCCGGGTGCAGGGGGCCGAACCGAGCTTGAACCCCCAGACGCGCGTTTTCGGCAAACTCACCCCGACACCGGACGCCGTGAGCTCGACGACGGTGGGCAGCCGTGTCCCAACGCCTACGAGCCCGCCGGCGGCGACGCCTGCAGGAGCGCTGATCTCGGCGGCCGAGTCGGCCGCCCCGCGGGCACCGGACGCCGACGGGATGGCGACCAGGGCGAGGAGCAGGGCGATCAGGATGCGGGCAGCGAGCATAGGGCCATTGTAGCCGGAGGGGCGGCGTATGGGAGCGCTGGAGCCGACGCCGACGACGAAAGCAGTCCGGCTTGGCTCCGACTGCGCCGGCGCCAAGCCCCCACGTACACACGCCGGCGGCCGTCGACCTACAAACCCGGCCCGGCTGCCGGGCTGGGCTTCCGGCTGTCGTTGTCTTGGCCCCGGGTTCCGGCTACCCAGAAGCCCGTCGGTGGCAGATCCGCGATCTGCACGGGATCGCCGGCGCCGCGGATCGCCAGACCGCCTTGTAGACCGGAGGCCACCGGATCCACGGCCACCGCCAGGGTGTTCCCAGGGTGTTCTGGTTGCGCATTGGCTCCAGGTGCTCGCCACTGCGCACCTCGACCTGGAACTTGAATCCGGGTCTCCTCGCCCTCGGTCTCGTCGGCATCAACCCGCAACCGGCAGCCGCGGCTGAGGTTGCGCAGGCTCACCGGCCGACCGGCCTCGCCGTCGTGGCCTTCGACCGTCAGGGTGAAGGACTCGGCCCCTCGGGCAACTCCACGGGACTCAAGGTGCCGCCCGCGGGAGGCTCCTCGCCGACCATCCAGGTGTCCGAGATGTCGTCCGAGAGCACCTCGTCATCATGCGTGCCTGGTTGCTCGGACAAGGACGGGAAAGCCTTGCAGGCTATGCGCTGTCGTTTTGGATAAATGATGTGTAGCTTGAAACAATGAGAGGACGGTTTAGGGTATGAATTGGCGTGGAAACCGCCCGGGACACCGTGCTCAATGCGTGCCGAAGTCTACCGACTTGCGGGCCGGGTGGTGTGGTTTCAGTGCCAGTCATGTATCCCCGCCAGGATCGCCACCCTCCGCAACGAGCGCGGCCTGA
>JAAEQG010001042.1 GCA_024231775.1 bacterium | reverse complement strand
GCCCAGGAAGATACGCCCCGGTATGTCCCGATCGAAGAGGATCGAGCAGAACTGATACATACGCCGCTCCCACACCTGCCACCAGCCCACGCCCAGGGTGCGGCCCAGATTACGCCAGGTCCCGGACATCGTATCCAGAGCGTAGATGCCGTAGCCGGCGGTACCTGCATAGACGGACGACACTCCCTTGTTGGTCTTGACGAGCACGTCGTCGATCTGCGCGGTGCTGTTGTCGATCGTTTCAAAGGCGATGGCGCCGGCCAACAGCGGTGAGGGGTCGGTGTAGTCGATCCGGAGCGTACCGTCGAGGTGGATGAGTATCCTACGGCCTCTGACTTCAATGGTCAGGTCGTGCCAGGTGCCCAAAGCGATCGTTCCCGGATCATCAACCAGATCGGTGAATGTCGACCACTGCTCGAACTGCTTCTTCAGATAGAGGCCCTCCTGGTTGAGGCCCAGGAAGTACCGTCCCTCGTCGGATACCCGAATGTTGGTGTGCAAGGCACCTTGGAGCAACCTGATCCGTGCTTGAAACGTGTAGTCCGACCATAACGGGTTACCCGCCCGCGCCCAGTGATGTCCCTCACCCGCCAGTACGTGATTGTCTCCGTCCGGCGCTGTGGTCCATCCCGCTTCGAGCTGCCAGGTACCGGTGGTGTCTTCCTCGAATCCCTCTGAAAGCGTACCGGTGCCTCCCGGCACAACGCGGAGGCAGCGCAGGTCGAATGTGTCCAGCCCGTTGTTCAGAGGCAGCCATGTTTCACCGGCATCCTGCGAGATGTGGAACCCCTCCTGGGAAGCCGCATAGATGCGTTGTGAATCCATGGGATCAACACGAACCTGTGTGATCGGAGCCCGCATAAGGTCGCGGTTCTGTCCCAGGATGCCGTAGAGAGGTCGCCAGGTGGCCCCGCCGGTCGTTGACTTGTAAATCCCTTTGCCGAAGATACCCAGGTACAGGACATCGGGGTTGCCAGGCTCGATATCGAGACTGTAGTATCCCTGGGTTGTCGGATCGGTGACAACGAAACTCGGTAGACCGAAGTTGCACTCGTCCCAGGATGCGCCGGCGTCCCTGGACTTGAACACGCCGCCGGGGTAGGCGGTGGCATACAGCACTGAGGTGTCGCAGGGATCGATGTTGAGCCCGATGGTATAGATCTCCGGGTAGGGGCCGGTGGAAGTCTCCCACGTCACGGAGAAATCGGGGTTGATACGACCCGTGTAGACGCCCCCGCCGAGCGTTCCTACATAGACGTGCGTGCTGCAGATGGCCATGGCGCCGATGTTCGTGAAGTCAAGTCCCCTGTTCTGGGCGGACCAAGTCCCCGGTAGGCCGGCGGCCGGCGACACATACAGACCTGCACCTGTGGCGGCGTACCAGACGTCCGGGTGATCGGGGTGCAGCAGCAACCGTTTTACGCCGCTGGCAAAGGGGTCGCCGGTAAGGACCGGTGTCCAGCCGGCCGCCGGATCGGTGCTGGCGTAGATTTGGTGCACGGCATTTGTGTCGTTGATCCGAGGCTTGAGGTCAATATCCAGGTCACATCCACCAGCCGCATAGAGCGTACCATTGCGGTGCACAACCAAATTGTTGAAACCCATATCGGGAAGTCCATGGGAAATGTCTGTCCACGTGTCACCGTCAAGCTGGAAGAGACCCCGTATATGTGACACGGCATAGAGCCCAGAGGGATGGGAGTGGAAATCGAGCACCACGCGCCTGAGGTCTCCTCCGAGTGGCGTCGGCCCCTGGGGATCGAGCCGAAACGTCGTGCCCGACAGCATATCTGTGAACAGACTCATCAAGCCGTT
>JAAEQG010001041.1 GCA_024231775.1 bacterium | reverse complement strand
ATCTGCCTCGCGTCGTCGGGCTGGCCGAATTTATGAACGTGCCGGGCGCGGTCCTGGGGCTGCCGGGCGCGTTGGAGAAACTGACCGCTTTCCGGGGGTGCGTCATTGATGGCCACGCCCCGGCCACCGGTGGCAAGTGGCTCCAGGCTTATGTGGGCGCTGGCCCCGGTTCTGACCACGAGTGCACGACTGCCGACGAGATGCTGGAGAAACTGCGGCTGGGGATGTACGTCTTGATCCGCGAATCCACCGCTGCCAAGAATCTGCGCGCTCTCGCGCCGGGCATCACCCTGCACAACAGCCGCCGTTGCGCCTTTGGCACCGACGACCGCCACCCGGCGGATCTGTTGGACGAGGGCCACCTGGATCACATGATTCGGATGGCCATCGCCGAGGGGATTGACCCCATCACGGCGATCCAGATGGCGACCCTCAACGTCGCCGAATGGTTCCGCCTGCGAGATCGGGGGGCTATTGCGCCGGGCAAGCGGGCTGACCTGGTTGTCTTTTCCAAGCCGCAAGATTTTTGCGCCGAGATGGTCTTTGCCGGGGGGGTGTTGGTGGCGCAAGACGGCGCACCGGTTGGCGATTGGTCCGCGCCCGCCGTGAATGATTCTCCCGTGCGCGACATTGTGCGCGTGGACTGGGAGCAACTCAGTTTCAAAATTCTTGCCTACGGTGAGCACGTGCGCGTCATCGGCGTCGTGCCCGACCAGGTCGTCACCGGGCACCTGATCGAACCGGTGCAGATGCAGGGCGGGATGGCGGTAGCTGCCCCGGAGCGCGATCTGCTCAAGATAGCCGTGATCGAGCGCCACCGGGGAACGGGAAACGTCGGGTTGGGGTTCGTGCACGGGCTGGGGCTAAAGCGCGGCGCGCTGGCCGGGAGTGTGGGCCACGACGCGCACAACCTCATCGTCGCGGGCTGTGACGACGTCTCGATGATGACGGCCGCCCGCGCCGTGGGCGACCTGGGCGGGGGGTTGGTGGTTGCTGTCGGGAAAGAGGTGCTGTGCTCCGTCCCATTGCCCATCGCGGGCTTGATGTCCGACCAGCCGGTGGAGGTCGTCCGCGAGCAGATGGACCGGTTGGTACAAACCGCCCGCGACCTGGGTTCCTCTCTGCACGATCCATTTATGGCCCTGGGATTTCTGGCGTTGGAGGTCATCCCATCGCTCAAACTGACCGACCAGGGTTTGGTGGATGTGGAGAAATTCGACTTTGTGCCGCTTTTCCCGGATACGGATAGCGTGTCGTGAAAGATAGCCTCGGCCAACCAACAAACCTGCGCGCTCAACGCCGGAGCGAGCAGCGCCGATTGTTCTGGATCGTCGCGGTTTTCCTGGTCGTCGTCGGCAGCATTACCATCGGGCTGGTCTATGGGCCGTCGGCTGCTGTGCTGGGCCTGGGTTGTTTGCTGACCGGCGCGGGCGTCCTGGGCCTGCTGT
>JAAEQG010001040.1 GCA_024231775.1 bacterium | reverse complement strand
CATCCACCCGGAACTGAACACCACCCTGCGCCTCTGGGGGAGCCCGCGCAGGCACCCGAAAAATCAACCTGACACCTTTTTTCTTTTAATCACAGGGTCCCCACGCGGCGAGCAGGGTGAGTAGGTCGTGTACATCCACCGTGCCATCGGGCGAACCATCCGCCCCGGTGAAGTCTGCTGGACAAGGGGCTTGGAAGGGCTGAAATACGTACGCCGAACCGGAGTTGGAACCTGGGGCATCGTCCAGGTGTGCTCCGACGATGGCGAGGTCGCCGCTGATTGCGACGGAATTGCCGAACTGGTCGCCCTCCGCGGCATCATCAGCGGTAAGTTTTTGAAGCTGCTCGCCCGTAGCCGAGTCGAACATGTAAGCCGAGCCTGAATGGTAGCCTGCGTCGCCATCACCGTGAGCCCCAACTGTCACCGGGCGCTTCGGAACCGGCCAGTCATGGGCGCTTCATAACCGGCCAGGTTTTCGTGAACGATACACTGCTCAGCCGTCCTTGCAAGCCTTATCTCTGGGCTTCTTAGAGTCGGCGTCGCCCGTACGGTTGCGGAGCCGGTAGCTTTGGCCGGTGATCTGGATGACTTCGGCGTGGTGGAGGAATCGGTCGAGGATCGCAGTTGCCGATGGAACGTCCCCTACCAGCTTTCCCCAGTCGTCGAGCGGCCGATTCGAGGTCATGATCGTTGACCGCAGTTCGTGGCGGCGCAGGATCACCTCCAGCAGGTACTCGCCGCTCTGCTTCGGCAGACGCTTCATGCCCATGTCGTCGATGATCAGCAGGTCCGGCTTGAGGTACTTGAGGAGTACCTTCTCCTGCCCGGCCATCGCCTCATCGTGCAGGAAGTCGCGTACGAGGTCGAAGATCGAGCGGTAGAACACGATGTAGCCGGCCTTGATCGCCTCGTAACCCATTGCCTGGCTGAGGAAGCTCTTGCCGGTGCCCGGTGGGCCGAGGAAGAGCACATCACGGGCTTCCTCGATGAAGCGGCACGTCGCGAGGTCGTAGATCTGCTTCTTGCGGATCGACTTGTTGAACGACCAATCGAAGTCGCCCAACGAACGCATCTCCCGGAACGACGCGGCCTTAGTCCGCCGTTGCCGGGCTCGCTGGGCGCGGACCTGCAGCTCATCCTGCACGATGAGTTCGAGGAACTCGATGTGATTCAGCTTGCCGCTCGTCGCTTCCTGCAGGCGCAGCTCGAGCGTGTCGCGCATACCGGAGAGCCGCAGCTTCCGTAGTCCACACGTGAGTGTTTCGTTCATGGTGATCTCCTTGTGAAGTCAGATGGCCAGGCTCCCGAGCCCTTCCGGGGGGAGGCCTGGGGTCCAGGACCGCGGCCGATGGAGCGGTCCTGGTCGCCGGCGCCTGCGGCGCTCAATAGCGAGTTGCTTATCATCGCCGGCGAAACACAGTGGTTGTCATCTCGTCGAATCGCTCGACGCGCGGCGGCCGTGTACTCGCCAAGCGTGCGGATGATGGGGTGGTCATCCATGAACTCGAAGCGATCCTGCTTCGGTCCACACCGCTTGATGAGTTGTCGAATAGCCCGGAGGCGGTAGGCACCGTGGCTGTGAGCGATCTCACAGGCGTCTTCGAGCACGTTCGAGGAATGCTGTTTCGCCAGGGCATGGAGGCCGACGAGAACGCGCACGCCCTCGATGCCGCGACCGTCGAGCATCGCCTTCGCCCAATCGTGGGTGTGTTGCCCGATGAGACGCGTGCGATGGAGCAGATGTCCCGCGCCACGCTCGACGGCCGAGACCTTGTGTGGATGGAGGTGGTTCGGATCGGTGCTGAACCGGCCCTCCTCCAGACGTGCGTGCATCATGATCGGATTTAGACGGTGGTCGAGAATACGCACCAGCCGGGCATCCCAACGCACCCAGACGGTCCGGCCAACATACTCCGGCGGCAATGAGTAGTACGCCTTCGCCACCTCGATATGACCATCGCGATGAACAATGCGCGTTGCTTCCTGGAAGAAGGGGAACCGCTCATCGGGCAACGGCTTCAGGGTCGGCCGCTCGACCTCCTCGAAGACCTGCTTCACCTGACGACGCGTGGTGCCGTGGATCCGCGTGTCGGCAACCGTAGCCTCCCAGTGCGCCAGGTGCTCGTTCTGCGCGGCGAGACTATCGAACTGGCGACCCTTCAACGCGTTGTTCTTGACGTAGTCGACATCGCTCTCGACCTTCCCCTTGTGACGTGGCGTGCGAGGCTTCGTCGGGAGGAGAACCGTGTCGGCGTGCCGGCAGAACGCCTCGAGCTTCGGGTTGAGTTCGGGGTCGTACCAGTCAGGCCGGATCACGGCTGCCTTGGCGTTGTCGAAAACGAGTGTCTCGGGCACTCCGCCAAAGGCGTCGAAGGCGTTCTCCAGACAGCGGATGAGTTCATCGGTCGTCTGCCGGAAGACCCCTTCGGTGTATCCCTTCCGCGAGTGACTGAGCACGATCCGGAAGAACCACGTTCGCCGCTGGCGCCCATTCGCTCCGGCCACGGGGGCTCCGCGCCCGAAGTCCAGCTGCGCTTCCTCTCCCGGCATGCATTCCATCCGCCTGAAAGGCAGCGGTGATGCCTCGCCCAGATGCCGGACGAACCGCCGCACCGAGTAGTAGCTCACTTCGATGCCGTGCTCAGTCCGCAGATCCTGCCAGATCCGCTGGGCGCTGAGGCCATGCTCGAGCAGACCGAGAATCAGCTCACGGTGCGGCTCGCAGTCGCTGCGGGTGAATGCTCCGGCCTCCGGCACCCCCGGAACTTCCGGGGGCCGGTGGGCGCTTGTGGCCGGTTCTGACTGCCGAACAGATCCCGAAGAATCGGCCTTCCCGACCGCGCCAGGAGGGTCCGACCCGGTGGGCGCTTTGGCCGGCTTTGGCGTCTGGACATCCTCTGTTCGCGCATAACGGGATACCGTCTCCCGGTGTACGCCCAGTTCCCGGGCAATACGCCGGTACGACCAACCCCGCTCCAGAAGTGCTCGAATTGCCAATACGTCCGCCACCTTGAGTTGATTCGCCATGCCGGATCGTTGCCGGCATCGGCGACTCCTTCTGGTGGCCGGTTTTCAAGCGCCCATCGATGGCCGGTTTTCGGCGCCCGCTGACATGCTCACTGACGACGAGGTCTGCGCCCTCATCCGGGCGTGCAGCAGTAGGGCCCCAACCGGTATCCGCAACCGGGCCATAATCACCATCCTTTACCGCAGTGGTCTGCGGATCAGCGAGGCCCTTGATCTCGCTCCTAAGGACATTGACCTCCGGAATGGTGCAATCCGTGTGCTTCACGGCAAGGGGGACAACGCCCGCACGAT
>JAAEQG010001039.1 GCA_024231775.1 bacterium | reverse complement strand
ATGAACGAGCGCGACCGACGCGATCAGCAGGTCGGCGTCGGCAAGCCGTTGGCCTTGGCGCTCGAGCTCGGCCTTCAGACGCCCGAACTGCTGGCTCGCCGAAGGGTTCAGGCCATGGATCTCCAGCGACTCCAGCAACTCGGTGACCAGCCCCTGGTTCTTCTCCGGCGCCCCCGACCTGGCGGCGCCGTAGTAGAGCTCGGCCGCCGTGATCCAGGTGGTGGCGACCCGGTCGATGGTGGCGCGACGCTGCTCGATCACACCAGTGTTGCCCCGGAGGATTTCCACACAGACATCGGTATCCAGGATCCGGCGCCAGTGCCGATGGCCTCAGAAGCCAAGGGGCTACTACCAGCCGTCCATCGAAGTGCCTCCGGCGTTAAGGGCATCAGAGTTTGCCCTTGCTTGCCCGAGCAGGAGCAAAGCTGTGCAGCTCGCAGCGGGTTGAGGAACCCGCCTGTGGCGCCGGCGGCTGGCGGTAGACTGGCTCCCGGATGCCGACGTCCCCGAAGGTCTTCATCAGCTACAGCCACGACTCCGAATTTCAAATCCCTCATAGGCGCTCTCCCCGTTACAGGGATGGGGCACCTTGTCGTCATCGAGCCATCTTGCTATATCCGCCACATAGAGTCGCATATCGTGTTCATAATCCATTTTTCCTCTGCCCGTCGAGATTCCTTCTCCAGTCACAGCTCGCCAACCCGCATTGGTCAAAACTTCAGCGAAACCCAACGTACCATGGGCACTGATACGGGATTTGCGCCACCAATAATCGATCTCTGGTACGTCGGGAGCTCCGGCGCCACAATCTATTATGCCACGAACGCCGTTCGCAAAATGGATAACGCCCGCAATGTAGTCAGGAGATGGATGTTGTTTGTCCTTGAATTTGCCGTTTCCAGAAGCTTGCGCCATCACCCATTGAGCATCAATATTGTTATTAAACCAGCGCATGTAGTCGACGAGGTGTGTCATCAGGTGCGTCATCCAGGCACAGCTTGTAGCATGGATGGTATGCAGCGTGCCCAGTAGTCCGCTTTCGATGATTTCTTTGGCCTTCCGATAGTGAGCGCCATATCGATGCTGATGACATACTACTGTTCGAACTCCGGCCCGTCGGACGAGACTCATGATTTCATTGGCCTCCGATAGAGACAACGCCATGGGTTTTTCGAATGCCACCAGTGATGCCCCACATTCGACGCCGATTTTCACTAATTCATATCGAGTGTCGGGCGTTGTGCAGAAACAGAAGATATCCGGCCGTAAGTTATTCGCCATGCTTCGCGCGCTGGTCCCGATGTTTTGAACCTTTAGTTGAGCCGCGGCATCCCGGAGACGATCTGCTCGTTTGTCACAGACGCCGACGAGATCAAAACGCATGTCCTTGTTAAATGTATGGGCATGATCCATCCCGCGCCTTCCAATGCCTGCTACGAGAACTCTATACTGACTCATATGCGGCCTCATGAAGCGAATGTGAAAATACAAGCGGGATGGAATTACCGGCCTGGATCAGTTCCCCGGATGGCGGGAGCAGCCAGAGTCGCTTGTCCGCCACGGCCAGCCGGAGATCGGTGGGCGCCGTGGGCGTATCGGCGATCTCCAGCAAGAGACTGGCCGGCCGACTCTCCGCAATCCCTCGGAGCGCCGTCGAGACACCTCTGACTGGATGGGGCGTTGGTCGGGCCATACTGCTGTGGTCCGCGGACTCCGAGTGTCGATGGGAGCAACGTTCTCAGATTCGTACAATTCCTCGAACTGGGGTAGAAGCTGATCCCACCGTCAGGCCGGCGATCCGGCCTTTCTGGGCCACCATCACAGCCTCTGCGATCATCAGCGCAGGGATCCGGATTCGCTGTCCCGGCGTCTGCCGCCACCAGAACTTCCCAGGCCGCACGGCCGAGACGCTTCGGCGCGTAGAAATGCCAGAGAAGAGCGTGGGTATCCGTTACGTAGTCGTTCATGAATCGGCACCCGCTTCGAGCTCGGCAACGAGGCAATCGAGTCTCTCGGACCGCTCCTCTCGGAGCTCGTTGAGGGCTTCGCGGATCGGGTCCCCGTCCGGCAGGGGTCCTTCCGGACTCAGAGCTCCACCTGCCCGGACGATTCTCCGGCTCTCCCGCGGCGGCGCGAGCACAATCACCTCCGCCGGCCGGGGAGGGAACTGCTCGGGGAGATCCAGCGAGAGGCGGTGTTCTTTCGGGACAGTGACCTTGAATCTGTGGGCATGCATGGTGCTCGTCCTACTTGGCTCACGATCGGCCTTTCCACGGTATCGACCACCGTGGGTTCTCTGGTGGGTTCACAGCTGCCACAGGCCGATGTTTCCTCGTCTTGCTCGTCTCGTCCTCAAGTGTATCGTATGTTGACCAAGACATCAAGGCCGATTGGCGGCACTTGGCGGCACCGGATGCACGCCCTGCGGCCTTTCCGGCTTCTCGTCCTTGCCCGACACCGTCCCTACGACCCGCGGCGCCCCCCAGAGTGTGCCGACCGGCAAGCTTGAATACCTCATCGGCGAGGTGCAAGATCGACCGGTCTTCGCGTCAGCCCTTTCCGCAGTTCCATCAACGACCCTTAACCGTACCGCGCGCAGAAGCCGGCTTCAGCTGGCGCCGTCGAATAGCACGGTGCATTCATGCCCGTGCGGTCGTCAAAGGCCGTCGGCAGTGCCGATGGCCTCAAGAAGCCAAAGGGCTATTACCAGCCGTCCATCCATGTGCCTCCGGCGTCAAGCGCATCAGAGTCTGCCCTTGTTTGCCCGAGCGGGAGCAACGGCAAGGTGTGCTGATCACAGCCGGTTGAGGGACCACCTACCACCGTGATTGCTCCCGCCCGGTGGAACGTTGGCAGTGATTGGCAGGATCTTTCGGTAAGATCAACGAGAGGGGCGGCCACAGAGGGCCCGCCCCTTCGCCCTCGCCCGGCATCGGGGGAACGGATGGGGTTCGGCCGGGTCTTCCGTGCCGGTTCGGAGCAGGCCGTCCGGTTCAGGCCATCGGGACATCGGGAGCAGGAGTCGCGCGCCCCGGGTCGATGAGCCGACCGCTCGGGTGCGCCCACCTCCGGCTGCGATCTCGGGGACGGCGAGGGACTATGGATCCCGAAACACCTCGTCGAGACTCTCGGCAGTGGGGATCCGTTCGGCCCAGCGGACGAGCCGCTCCGCGGTGGCGGTGCGGATCCGACTGACGAGCGTCTCCTCGGGCGTGCCGAATCTCTGCTCCACCAGCCGCAAGAACAGCTCAACCATGCCTTCGGTCCGGCCCTCCTCCCGGCCCCGCTTTTCGGCCAGGTTGAGTGCCCCACGGGCGTCCTGCTCGGCCATCTTTGCCCGGTCGTAGGCCATCCACTCCTCCGCCGTGAAGCTCGCCACTCGCGCCACCTCCAACGCCTCCCGAAACGGTTCCCGGTCCAACGCCGGAGGGATCATCTCGAAATTCTCCGCCTCCCGGAAAAAGTACGCCCAGCGCTCCACGATCCCTTGAGGCTCATCGCCCCCAGCGTACTTGGGCAGCTCCAGAAACACGTACTGGATCTGACCCAGGCCACGCTGCGAACCCGTGTGCTGCTCGCGCATACGCCAACGACTCAGCATCGGAATGCGCTCACCCTGCCCGTCGTTCGGGTCCGGCCAGAGCGAGAAGCCGCAGATCGAGACCCCAACCACGTCCTCCAACTCCGGATAGTTCTGGGAGATGCGCAGCT
>JAAEQG010001038.1 GCA_024231775.1 bacterium | reverse complement strand
GCGAGTTTCTTCGGATCGCGGTGAAGGCCGGGTAGCCTGGGCCGGACGATCTGTTCCAGCCGGTGGGCGCGTTTGGTCAAGCCTTGGTCTGGGGGCTCGCTGTCGCTCGACCACCAGCCACGCAACTCGCATTCCTGGCATGGGCAAAGCACTATCGTGCTCTTCTCAACTCCACCTCAATACTTCTCCACTCCCGCCCCACCTCCACTTCCACGGACTCTGCTTCGTACCCCTTCTTGCTCACGTTGACGTGATACATTCCCTCGCGGGGCAGGATCCGGTCAAACCGCCCCGTCGCCGGGTGCGACGTGTGCACCTCCCCTTCATACATCTTGATCTCGTCCAGGGTGATCTCCGCTTCCAGGGCTGCTCCCGTGGCTGCATCTCGAACGTGCCCCGAAAGCGTGGGGCCCGCCGCCAGGCGATTCAGCAGGAACTGCCAGCCCGGTCGCACGCCGGCAACGTAGCGATCACGATCGGAGTAGGGGGGGTTGGTTCGCGGGCCTTCCCAAATGTAGGCCAGCGTTCCGTGCTTCCAGAAGTGCCAGTCCTGGTCGGTGCCGTCAACCGAGTAGAGGTTGCGGACCGGCAGGTAGTCGCGGTCGTCCCGGCCGGAATCAGATAGCGCGGCCATGTGCCCCGCCAGCACCCAGGCCGTATTGGGACGCGGTGATCGGCAATCGTCGATCGTGTAAGGCACGAGGATCTTGGTGCCGGCCGTGTGGTAGGAGATCAGGGCAACAAACCGCTCCCGGTCAGCGAACTCCATGATCGCCCGAACTTCCGGTTCGGAAGCCGGCTCCGGGCCGCGATACCACGCTGCCGCGGGATCGCTCTTCGATCCTGTCTCTCCCAGGCTATGCCAGCGGAAGGGGTAGTTGCGATTCAAATCGACCCCGTCCTCGAAGTCGATCAGGCCGTTGCCGTTGTTGTCCCGCCCGTTCTTTCGTCCGGCCGAGGCGATGTGGAAAAACCGATGGCACCCGTCCGGATTGGCCAGTGGGAGGCACCAG
>JAAEQG010001037.1 GCA_024231775.1 bacterium | reverse complement strand
GTCCACGGTCAGCTGGGATTCATTGGCTTGCCCGACCACGCCCCCAAGCCCAACGCCGGTTTAACGGATCTCTTTGTCCCGGTGAGCTTCATCGAAGAGCATGGAAAAGAAGCCTGGTCCCTGGCGGAGTTGCAGGCGGATCTCTTTGCCCGCGGGACCGACCGGACCGCCGCCCGGGTGGTGGTCCTCGGCGATCCGGGCAGCGGCAAGTCCACGCTCTGCCGCTACCAGACCGTGGCGGCGGCCGGCCGTGACGAGAGCCCGGCTCCGCTGCTGATTCCGCTGCGGGAGTACCTCCGCCAGGGACGACGCGACGGACTTCTGGCCTTTGCCGCCGACGAAGCGACGCAACGTCTGGCCGTGCCGGTGGACGAGAGCGATCTGATCGCGCTGTGCAAGGCGGGTCGAGCGCTGCTGTTGGTGGATGGCCTCGACGAGGTCGTCGATCCCGGGGATCGGGAACGCGTGCGGGACATGGTCCAGGGTGTGGCGCACACCTACCCCGGGCTTGCGGTCATGGTCACCAGCCGAATCGTCGGCTACGATCAGGCCCCCCTCAACCGAAAGCACTTTCACCACCTGCGTCTTGCTCCCTTCGACGATGCGCAGCTCGATCAGTTCGTCACCGCCTGGTACGAAGTCGCCGAGCCCCGGGATCCGGTGGAGCGCTCTCGCCGGCGAGGGGAGCTGCTCAACGCCCTGGCGGCGGAGCCCCGGGCCCGCGAGTTGGCTCGCAACCCCCTTTTTGCGACCCTCATCGCCCTGGTTCATCGCTACGAAGCAACTCTGCCGGGACAGCGGGCGCAGCTCTACGAGCTCTGCGTCCGCATGTTGCTCGAAACCTGGCCCAGCGCCCGGGGACAGCGATTTCCCGATCTGGATGAGGGCCGTCAACGGCAGGTGCTGGAGCGTCTGGCCCTTCGGATGCAGGAAGAGCGAGGGCGGAGAACTAAATCAGATGTCACCATCGGCCGCTCGGATCTTGAACAAGCGCTGATCGAGCTTTTGCAGGAGCGGGAATTCTCAGATGTTCCGGAAGGTGAAACCCGCCGGCTGGTGACTCGCTGGATCGACTACCTTGCCGCGCGCACAGGGCTGCTCGTAGAACAGCAGCCCACCGTGTTTGGGTTTCTCCACCTGTCGCTCATGGAGTACTTGGCGGGTCGAGCGCTTTTTGCTCGGGAGCAGGCCGGGGGCGACGACAGGTTGGCGCGGTTCATCGCAGATCACCATGATCAGGCGCAATGGCGGGAGACCCTTCTGCTTCTCCTTGGCAGTGAAGCTACCCGCGGGGGTCTCATCGATGCGGTTTTTGACCACCTCATGAAACATCCGCGGTGGAGTGGCTTCACCTTTTTGATGGAGCTGCTTCGTGAGGAGGTCATGTTGCGTCCCGGCCAACGCGACAGCGTACTCAGTGGCGCGGCAGAGTTGGCTCTTGATCGTAGGTCCTACGAATGGTTCGTGCCTCGCCATACACTCGGTCAAGTCCTCGATTTCAGTCAGCGGCATGCCGACGGAGTTTCGACCTGGTTCCGCGACCGTCTTACTTCGACTACCGGTCGCGATCTCCAGGGATCGCTCGCCCTGATCCCCCAAGAGGGCGAGCGCGCGCCGCCCGGACCCCTGGCGGCGCGAACGGACCTTGATTCAATGCTGCCGGCTTTGTTGGAGCTTTGGCCTGGCAACACTTGGGGGACCTGGGCTATGGAGCAAGCCAACCATGAGACAGCCCTCGCCTGGTTGATACAAGAACCGCTCGATCTCATCGTATGGACGGCTCTGAATTGTCTCCGTTTGCACTGGTCTGTGGGCGCCGCGGCCCATGCGGCTATCCTTGGCCGGCGGGCTGGCTGGGTGGCGGCTCAGATCCTGCAGGCAGCAGAGAGCAACTCACCGCGCGGACGTCCCGGCAGTGTCAACGACCGGCAGGCGAAACTGCGATGCTCTGAGAGTGCAATCGTTGTCGACCTTCGCCCTGCCACATCGGTGCTACCTTGGGATCGCGAGGAAATCGTCCCGAAGAGTCTGCCTTGGTCTAGACATAGTCATATTGTCGATAACATTACCGAGACCAAAACCAAGCCCTGGGAGCAACTGCACGGCGCCACCTACCTGCGCGCTTATCTCCGGCGCGATTCCAAGGGAGTAAAACTAGCGACCTATAGTCCAATAGTCCACCTTAATATCGAACAAGACAGGGAGAAGCAGAATGCCGGAGATGATGTGCTACGCCCTTATAAAGCAATGTTTGCCCTCGAAGCCTCTGCGGCCCTTTTAGATGTCCAGCCATCTTCAGAACGTTATGTCTCAGAACTGCCCTTGATTCTATCGGCCATCCGGATACAGAACCGTTGGTTTCACCACTTTTTCAAGCGTTTCTACATATTCGGCGTCGCGAACAGCCCCGAGCACCATGCTCTCACCCTCGCACTGGCGCTGGCCCAGTACCAGACGACCTGGCAGTGGCCCGACTGCGAAGGCTGGCAAAGATTCTACACAGAGGAGCCACCCGACCACTGGCTACCGGCCCACTTCTGGCATCTCTGCAAGGCCGTCGACGAGCGCGACGATCCCTCCCATCTGCAACGGGCCGAGAAGGCTCTGGAGCGGGGCGAGCCGCCCGAGCTGGTGGCGGCCCTGCGGCGCTGGATGGTCCGTCCGACCCCGACGGAGAAGCTGGCGCTGTTCCGCGATCCGGAAAGCCGGCCGACGTAGCCTTCGCCGGGACGCGGCTCTTTGGGAACGGGCGCAACCGGTCGCCCGCGCACGTACAACCAGCCGTCATCGCGGTAACAAAGCAGCAATAATGACGATGGGCCATCTCCCTGCGAATTGGAGTGACCTCGATCGTGCTGGGAGCGCCGGCTTCCAGCCGGCCCCGGGGGACGCAGTCCCCTTGAAGACGCGAAGCGTCCATGCGTGGGCTGGGCCCACGAGCCGGCTGGAAGCCGGCGCTCCCGCGATCGAGGTCGTTGGTACGCGCCACGCCGGACCCACGAGCCGGCTGGAAGCCGGCGCTCCCAGCACGATCGAGGTCGTCCGCCAGAAGCCCAGCTCGCCGGTGACCGCCGCCGAGCCGGCTCACGAGAGTGGCCGGGAGTTTCCCCAGGTGGCGGCGCAACGCGTCATACAGCGGGACGAGGAACCAGTTGTGGGGAAAGCCGTCGGACACGACGTCG
>JAAEQG010001036.1 GCA_024231775.1 bacterium | reverse complement strand
CTCGAGAAGCACCAGCAAACTCCTTTTCCGGGGCCGAAAACCCGAACCCACCGGCCACCCAGCGGCCGAAACCCAGAGCGAAGAGTACCACTCCCCCCGGGGCGCGACAAGCGCAAGGGTCTGCCCGGAGGCACGTTGACCATCAGTCTTGGCGATCTCGATGTCGCGCGGGCCGATACCGGAGACCCAATCGGTCAGCCACTTCGACATCAAGCATCGCTCGGGGCGGTGGCGTTCAGTAGCGACGGGACGAGCCTGCGGGCCAGTGATTATAACACTGTGCGGCTGTGGCAAACCGCTTCGGGAGGACCGGTCGATCAGCCTAAACGGCAGGAATTCATAATCGAGACGGTGGCGGTCAGTCCTGACGGGACAAAGGTGCTGGCCGCGAATTCTGACGGGACGGCACAGCTGCTGCGTGCCGACAGAGGAGGACCGATAGGCCAGCCGATTCGGCATAAGGGCGGGGTTCGAACAGTGGCGTTCAATCCCGATGGGACGACGGTGCTGATCGGGGGTGAAGACGGGATCGCACGACTGTGGGGAGCCGATGGGAAAGGACCGATAGGCCAGCCGATGTTGCATGCAAGCGCGGTCGAAGCGGTGGCGTTCAGTCCCTACGGGGCGAGCGTACTGACCGGGAGCTTGGACGGTAAGGCACGACTGTTTCGGGCCGATACGGGAGAACCGATCGGCGAGCCCTTTTGGCTTGGCGGCACGGTCGAAGCGGTGGCGTTCAGCCCCGACG
>JAAEQG010001035.1 GCA_024231775.1 bacterium | reverse complement strand
GTCGTGCTGCCAGTGGCCGGGGCGATAGCGCATCAACTCCGTCACCGCACCGCCTTGGGCCACGGTGTAATCGGCGTAGACGGACTGGCCCAGGTAGTCCGACCAGGTATCCCCGCCGGGGAGCGGCTCGAGCGTTTCCGGATCAAGCTCGCGCACCAGGTAGGGCTCCCGCGTAGTTCCGTAGCGATACTCCCACACACCCAGCCGCTCAACTGGCCCACCGGGGGGCACGCGTTCCTCGGTCTGACGCCACACCCGGCCCATCTCATCGTACTATACGTGCGTCTGCCGGTTCAGTACGACTCCACAACCTCGTACTCGATCTCCACGTCCGGGTCCGCCGCCGCCGTGATTTTCAGCCATTCTTCAGGGAAGGGGTGTTCGCATTCCGGGCACCGAGCGCTCTCGGTCACGCCCGCCAATGAGTACCCACACCTTGTACAATGCAGATCAGGCTCGATGCACCCCTGCCATTCTACAGGCAGTGCCCGGCCAAAGCCGAAAGCTTTGGCCTCCTTGCACTTGGGGCACATGAGGACACGAAGCGGCAGCCTCCACATGGAAACACGCATTCCGACCACAATGCCACCGAGTACCGATATGCCAACATACGGCGATACCGGAAACCTATCGGTTAGCCCAAACCAAGCCCATGCAAACGCAGCCGCGACGATGATGAAGGACAGGAGAATCAGCCCTGGCAGATTGTGCCGAGGGTTGGCCCCCATGATTCTTGTGAAACCCACATGAACCATGCCGACACTGTGGCACCGGGCACAGGCTTCTCGAACAGCTATCTTCATCTGCATGAACACCGTACGCGCCTCACAATTCCCACAGATCAATCGCGGCTGAGCCTGCGTTGCCTACACCTGCACCGAACAGGACCCACCTGAGAGCAAGTGGGACCTTGCCGAGTGCACTAGCCGGCGCGCTGCAGGCCAGCGCGGGCAATGACAGAAGAAACTGTAACTTCTTGACGTCCTTTGGGTTGTCTAGGAATGATGGCGTATATGGATACTTCCGGCCAGTGATGCCGTCCCAAAGATCTTCGGCTAAGCCCCAGACGCCATCTCGTGGGAGCCCATCCATCCCGTAGTAGCGGTAAGGGAACGGGTCAGCCCCATTGCCCCATCCGTACCAGTATCCGTTTCCGGGGACTGCGGGGAACCGTGGACGTGGGTCGTCATGGTCGAGCCCGTGCGGGTCTACCCAGCTAAGCGGCCTGTTGCTGACGTAAGCATAGACGTTTAACCCACCTGCAACCCCGATCGGATCACGTTGGAGGAATCTGCCGAGGGCGGGGTCGTAGTAGCGGGCGCCGACGTGCAGGAGGCCTGAGCTTTCCGGCGAGCCGACGCTGGTTGCCGAGGGCGACTGGTAGCCCCAGGCGCCGGCGAAGCCGTAGCGAGTCAGCGGGGTGGTCGGCGCGGTCACCGGTACGCCGAAGGCGGTGTACAGGCGACTCGCATCCCCGAGCACATCACCTGCGTCGTCCGTGAGCGTTCGCGTCGTGCCGAGGTGGTTCGCATGGTAGAACATGGTGCCGCTTCCGAGGGAGTCGTGCTGCCAGTGGCCGGGGCGATGGCGCGTCAGCTCCG
>JAAEQG010001034.1 GCA_024231775.1 bacterium | reverse complement strand
GGGCGGTGGAGACTACTCCGGGCTGGCTCTGCGTCCGACCACGGGTGATCTAATAATCGCGTCGGCATCGACGGACCGGATCTTCGGCGCAGCCCCGCTTGCCGAGAGCGGTTTCGGCGAACCGGAAGTCATCATCGACGACACCACGGCGCCACCGATTCACTCCACCGCCCCCACGGCGCTGGCTTTCGACTCCGCGGAATGGCTTTATGTCGGGTTCGCGGGCGAAGACTCCTCCGGGATCGTGCGGATCGACCCGGAGACGTCGTTCGCGGAGGCGGTCGTGACCACCGATTCACCGGTGACCGGCATCGCCTTTCGGCCGTCGGATGAGAGTCTGTTCTTCACCGTACTCGGCGAGGTAGGTAGCGAGTCCGGTGCGGTGGTGACGATCGGCACGAACGGGCTGGCGAGCGAGTTCGCCCGCCGCCTGCCCAGCCCCACGGCGTTGGCCTTCGACAGCGACGACGGTTTGTACGTCACCGTGCTGGGGACTTCGCCAAACGGAACGGCGGGACAAGTGCAGTATCTTCACGTCGAGGAGGCCGCCGAAGAGGAAGACCCCGCCACCAGCGATGCCGACGACGGTTCATAACCGCTCGGGGGCACCCCAGCCTCACTTCGATATGGACGTAGATACATGGAGGTTCAGGAATGAGCAGGGTACTGACGGTGACGGTCGGGGCAGTTCTGTTGGGAGGTTGCGCGGAGTCCGCGGTGGATCCGTGGGCCTCCGTGAGGACCCAACTCGCCTCCGCATCCCGCACCGCGCCGGGAGAGACAACCGCTCCGGTACCCCAGGGGGCTCGGCTGGTCTCCTATGCGGGCCCAGCAAAAGCTCTAACCGAGCCCACTGGCTCATCCGGAGCGGACTGGACCCAGTCGTGGGATGAACGTCCTGCGGGCGACGATTCGTCGCCCTCCGTTCGTCGCAAACCCCTGCCGAGTTTCTGGGGTACGGTTAAGCGGGATGTCAAAGAGATGCCCGAGGTCCTATGGAAGGACACCAAAGCCGTCTACACCTCGACCCCGAACCTGCTGCTGCTCGGGCTATCCTATGGCGGAGCTCTGGCTGTCCAGGAGACCGGTCCGGACCGCACGGTCGAAGACCACTTTCGCGACCATCACATCTTCGCGGAAGACGCTCGCAACATCTTCGCCGCAGCCGGCAACCCCGGGACCCATTTTGCCCTGGCGGGAGCTTGGTATCTTCTGGGGCAGCAGGCTCAGGATGAGGAGACCTACGAAGTCGGACGCACGCTGTTCAGCGCTCTGATCATCAACGGGATGTCCACTCTGGTCGGGCAAGCGGCGACGTGGGACCGTGCTCCGAATGGTGAAATGGGAACGTTTCCGAGCGGACACACCTCCAGCACCTTCACCGTCGCCTCGGTGATGCACGAGGCGTACGGACCGTGGGTGGGAGCACCACTCTACGGCCTGGGCGTGCTCGTCGCCATGGAACGGCTGGAGGACGGCGAACACTACCTTGCTGACGTCCTCATGGGTGGCGTAATGGGTCTGGTGATCGGCCACACCGTGGCGGGCGAACACGAGTTCGAGCTTTTCGGCGGCAAGATCGTACCCTACGTGGATCCGGCGACCGCCAGCAGCGGCATCGCCTGGGTCAAGCACTTCTAGTGCCGCTTCCAGAAGGGTACATGCAGTATTGAGACAGCCAGTCTGTAGCGTCACCCCTTGTGGGTGACGAATTCGCCCGTCACCTACAAGGGGCGGCGCTACATTCCGAAAAGGGCCATCCCGTCCCGCTACGCTTTCAGGGGGGGCACGAGACCCTTCTTCTCGAGGTACTCGATGATTACCGCGGACGCCTCCTGCGGCGATAGCTTGGCGGTGTTGATGGCCAACTCAGGGTTCTCCGGAGCCTCGTACGGATCGTCGATCCCGGTGAAGCCCTTGATCTCACCGGCCCGGGCCTTCTTGTAGAGACCCTTGGGATCGCGCTCCTCGCACACGTCCAGCGGGGTGTCCATCAACACCTCGACGAACTCGCCCGGTTGGAGCAGAGCGCGGTTGTTGTCGCGGTCCGCCTTGTAGGGGCTGATGAACGCGGTCAGCGTAATCACCCCGGTGTCCACAAACAGCTTGCCGACTTCGCCGATGCGGCGGATGTTCTCTTCGCGGTCCGCCGCCGAGAAGCCCAGGTTCTTGTTGAGCCCATGGCGTACGTTGTCCCCATCCAGCACGTAGGCTAGATGGCCGCGCTGCACCAGGGCGTGCTCCACGGTGAAGGCGATGGTGCTCTTGCCCGAACCACTGAGGCCGGTAAACCAGATCAAGCATCCCTTCTGTTCCAGCAGCTTCTCGCGCTCGCCACGCTCCACGTGTCCCTCATGCCAAGTGATGTTCGTCGCTTTGATGTTGGTCACCGATGTCTCCAATCATGATCCGTGGCGACACGGGAACAGCCCGCCCCGCCCTCACGCACTTCCACCCCGAAAGGACCCTCCCGGAGCCTGAAACTTCGCTCGCCGACTTGAACCCCGCCCATCGCAGCCAACTGACCTGCGTTCGCGGCCTCGCCAGGAACGGACGGGTGCAGTATAGAGAACGGCGTCACTGGCAACAACACCGCGGAGCAAAACAGCCATGAACCCCTTTTCGCCCACCGCAGCCCCCCAAGAAGGACCGCGCTCTCGGGGCGGACTATGTGCCGCCCGCACATCCGGGTGGAGTGGTGCCCACGTTATAGGACTGACTGCCGGGCTGATCGCGCTGGCCTGCGGAGGGTGTAGCGCTTTTCGCTACACCAACACCAGCCCGAGGATCGAACGCCACATCCGAGCGACGAAAGACGGCCCCTTCGTCTCCCAATTCAAGGCAGCGGTGCTCTACCCCGTTCGGGACATACTCACCCTCGACCCCCTCTGGCGTACGTTGTTCGGCGATGAGGCATGGAACGTCCGCGACGGCCGAGTGGGAGACACCTCATTCTGCCGGGCGGGCGCCCTCCCTAACCTGACCCCGGAGCAAGCCGCCCGGGGACCCAGCCCCGAACTCGCCCCGGTCCCGCCCATCAGCATCGACACCGTCAAGACAAGCGGAGCAACGCCGGGCTTCTTCGGGACCGACGCGGCAGGTCGCAGGTACCTAGTCAAGCTCGACCATCCGGACTACCCCGAGCTGGGTTCCGCCGCTTCGGTGATCACCTCGCGGATCTACTCCGCCCTGGGGTACTATGTTCCGCCGATGTTCCCGATCACCCTCCGCGAAACCGGGCACGCACACTTCGACGGTCGCCGGGCGGTGGCGTCCCCGCTCGTTGACGGGGTCATCGGCCACTTTCAGTTTGATTGGTTCCGCCATCGGCGAGAGGTCCGCGGGCTGCGGCTGGTCGCTGCCTGGCTCAACGATACCGACCGAACCGCGTCGAACACTCTGGTGAGCGTTCGCCAGGGGACAGCCTGGTACTATTTAATCGACTTCAACAGTTCCCTGGGAGCTTGGCAGGGGCAGCCCAAGGAACCCTGGCGCGGATGGCGCCACCAGCACGGCTCGCCGAAGCTGCTGCTCCAGTGGCTTTCGCTCGGATGGTTGCGGCCTGGCTACGAGATCCGGCAGCCGATGACCTCGACCGCGGTCGGGCACTTCGATGCCGAGTTCGACCCGCGGACCTGGAAACCTCAGGTGGCCAACACGGCGTTCGATCACCTGAGCGCTGCGGACGCGCGTTGGATCGCCGATCGAATCGCCCGACTGAAGCGTCCCCATCTCGAGGCGATCGTCGACGCCGCCATGCTCAGCCGACCGCAGGATCGAGCCTACTTGGTCGACGTCCTGCTGGCCCGTCAGGCCGGAATCCTGGCGATGGCCGGCGTAACGAAAACTGGCGCGCAGTCTGCGCCGATGGTGGAGTAGCCCCTATGCCCCACGCCGCATACCTCGGACTGGGCACCAACCTCGGCGACCGCATGGCCAACCTGCGCACCGCAGCAACCCGCATCGCGGAGACTCCCCACACGACGATCGAGGCCTGCTCCCCGCTGTACGAGACCAAGCCGGTTGGCGGGCCGCCGGACCAGGCTGACTACCTCAATGCGGTCGTCCACGTCTCCACCCGCCAGGATTCGCGGGAGTTGCTTGAGCGCTGTCATGAAATCGAACGCAGCTTGGGACGCCAACGCCTGCTCACAGACGGCCCACGGACCATCGACATCGATCTGCTGCTGTACGACGACCTGGTGGAGACCATCGAGGGCTTGGTTATCCCGCACCCGCGGTTGCATCTTCGACGGTTTGTCCTGCAACCGCTGTCAGACTTGGCGTTCGACCTGCTACTCCCCCTGGTGGGCGAAACCGTGGGTGATCTGCTGTCCCGGCTGGCGGATCCTGCGCCGGATTCGGTTCGTCGAATCCGGGACGCCGGGTGGCGTACGCCCGGATGAGGCTTGCCCCGCCGAGGCTGCGCCCGTATCCTAAGGAGTGGACAGGGTCGCAATGATAACCGCATGTAGAGCGAGCTGAGGGGCAGAACATGACTGAGGAACCGGATACGCACACTCCGCCACCGGAGGAGAATGATAAGACGCCGGACCGGAGTGGGACGGCTGTCGCTACGCCGAAGCGAAAAGCCGCCCCCGACCGGCCGAAGCCCAGACAGCTTCCCCCCTTCAAGGTGTTGCTGCACAACGACGACGTGAGCACGGTTGACCATGTGGTCCGCTCCATCGTTAAGCTGACCCCGTTGCAGATCCAACAGGCGGTGGAGAAGACGCTCGAAGCCCACAAGACCGGCGTGTCCCTGCTGCTGGTCACCCACCAGGAGCGCGCGGAGCTCTATCAGGAACAGTTCACCAGCCTGAGCCTGACCGTCACCATCGAACCGGATGCGTGACTCACGGCTGCCGCCAGTGCCCAGGCCCGATAATCCGCAACAACCCCGACACGAACCTGCGGCGCTCTGCCTGCACGCTTTACCGGACCACGGCAAGCCGCCCCCAGCTCGCTGGGCAGACATGGTCTTCATCATGTACTAAGCCCAGGAGCGCCGAGCGACGATAACCTCAGTGTGGCTATGCCGAAGCCCACCTGCGCCCGTCGGGGCCAGATGGAGTGAGCGGGTATGACAATCACAATCCTCTGTCCCAACCTGCGCTGCCGGGCCGTGCTCTCCGTTCCCGACAAGGTACGGGGCCGGAAGGTGCGGTGCAGTCAGTGTGGGACCGCCTTCGCGATTCCGGCGGCCTCTCCCAACCCCGGAAAGCCCGCCAAAGAGAAACCGGCCCCCAGCGAATAGCCACTCCGGGTGACATGGGCAAACTTGTTTGCCCGTGGGTTGGTTGGCGCTTCACGGCTGAGCTCACCCCGGTTCACCAGCCAACCGGCTCATCCTGGCGATGCGTGCTCTGACCTTGGCGATGCGCTGCCAGTGCGTTCCGTCCCAAAATACATGCTCACAATCGCCGCACCGAAAGAACTCCCGAGCCCAAAGCAGGCTGCGCGCCGGTACGCTGTCGCCGACTTCCTCGCGCGCGACCCGAACCAGAACTCCGTTACACCGCATGCAGCGGGCGTCGTGCACCTTCAGCATCAGCTTCCGGGTGACGAACTCCACCTGCTCTGCGAGCTGGAGACCCCGAGGCAGAGCCAGCGATTCAATCTCCCGCGTGGTGAAGACCCGCCGCTCGAGCATCCGGCTGTCCGAGGTGATCACCACCCGCCGTTCGGCCAAAGCCAAGTCCACCAGATCCTGGTCCTCGACCCCTTCTCGGTAGAACGTGTCGGCCCCGAGCGCTCGAAGCCACCGGGCCAACCCGCCGCACATGGCGTCGCACGCCAGACGCAAGGGAGGAGTCTCCACAAGCCGCACCTCAATGAGAGTGGCGCGCCTTCACGCGCCGGGGTGGCATGCTTTCACGCCGGATGGGTGGCATGGGCAAACTTGTTTGCCCGTGGCCCATCTGCTAGCCGCACGGGTGAGCACAGCTCACCCATGCCACCCGTCAAGGATCGGCGTGGGAAAACCCGCGTCTTCGTCGCCCTGCAACGAGCCCCACACCGCGCCGCCTCCTCTGCCGGAGGCGCTAGAGGCTATCCCCAAACCCCTCTCCCCTTTGGGGAGAGGTTGGGAGAGGGGGAAGCCCTCGGAGAATCTGGTCCTCCACTGCCCCACCGTGCACGGATAGGAGTAATGGGATCGGTGCTACTTCTGCACCTTCAGGGTCTTAACCAAAAACGCCCACAGATCCGCCCGCTCCTCGATGCGCTTGGCGGTCGGTTTGCCCGCACCGTGCCCGGCTTTGGTCTCGATCCGGATCAGGGTAGGGGCCGGGCCTCCGTGGGCCGCCTGCAACGCCGCCGCAAACTTGAAGCTGTGCGCGGGCACCACCCGATCGTCGTGGTCCGCGGTGGTGATCAGCGTCGCCGGATACGCGGTCTCCGGCTTCAGATTGTGCAGCGGGGAGTAGGCGTGTAACGCCGCAAACTCCTCGGGGTTATCCGGTGAACCGAAGTCCGACACCCAGGCCCACCCGATGGTGAACTTGTCGAAGCGCAGCATGTCCGTCACCGGGACCATGGCCAGCACCGCACCGAACAGCTCGGGGCGCTGGGTCATACACGCCGCCACCAGCAGACCGCCGTTGCTTCCCCCACCGATCGCCAGCTTGCTTGGTGACGTGTACTTCGTCTGGATCAGCCACTCCGCCGCCGCCATGAAGTCGTCGAAGGACTTCTGGCGATTCAGCTTGATGGCCGCCTCATGCCACTCCTTGCCGTACTCGCCGCCGCCGCGGATGTTGGCGATGACGTACACCCCGCCCATCTCCATCCACACCAGGTTGCTGACCGAGAAGTACGGGGTCATCGAGATGTTGAATCCACCGTATCCGTAGAGGAAGGTGGGGTTCTGGCCGTTGAGCTTGAGTCCCTTGCGGTGGGCGATAAACATCGGCACGCGGGTCCCGTCCTTGCTCTTGTAGAACACCTGCTTGGTGACGTAGTCCTCCGGATTGAAGTCGACCTTGGGTCGGCGGTACACCGTGCTCGCCCCCGAGACCAGATCGTAGCGATAGATGGTGGCTGGAGCGCTCAGCCCCGTGTACATATAGAACGTCTCCGTGTCCTCCCGACGCCCACCAAAGCCCCAGGCGCTCCCCACTCCGGGCAGCTCCACCTCACCGAGGCTCTTCCCCTCCAGATCGATCAGTCTTACCTGGCTGTGAGCGTCCTTCAGGTAGGACGCCACAAACACCCCGTCGTTGAGCAGATTCACGCTCTTGAGCGGCTCCTCCGCCTGAGCGATTACCTCTCTCCAGTTTGCCCGTTCCGGCTGGCGCAGATCCACCGCCACCACCCGGCTACGCGGTGCATCCAGGTCGGTCTTCAGCCAGAAGATCGGGCCATCGTTATCGATCAGGCTGAACTTGGCTTCAAACTCGCCGATGAGCTCGACGATTGGAGCCCCCTCCGAGCCCAGCTCCTGATAGAACAGCAGGTTGTTGCGCCCCGTGGCTTCGGACACGTAGATGACCAGGTACTTCCCGTCGTCGGTCACGCCTCCGGAGACCATCCAGTCCGGTTGGTCGGTACGCTCGTAGATCAGCCGGTCATCCTCTTGCGGCGTCCCCAGCCGATGGTAGCAGAGCTTGGGAAAGCGGTTGACCGCCTGGAACTCGGCGCCTTCTTCCGGCGCCGGATACCGCGTGTAGAAGAAACCCGACCCGTCCGCCGTCCAGGAGGCGCTCGAGAACTTCACCCACTTGATGTGGTCGTCGAGGTCCTTTCCGGTGTCGACGTCGCGGACGTACCACTCCTGCCAGTCCGAGCCCGCCTTGGACAGACCGTAAGCCAGCAACCGCCCGTCATCGCTCACCGATTTCCCGGCAAGTGCCACCGTTCCGTCTTCCGAAAGCGTGTTCGGATCCAGCAGCACCCGGGCCTCCCCCTCCAGCGTGTCCACCGTGTACAGCACCGACTGGCTCTGCAAGCCGTCGTTCTTGCTGAAGAAATACCGGTCGCCCTTCTTCTTTGGCGTGCCATACTTCTCATAGTTCCACAGCGTCGTCAGGCGCTCGATGATGGCTGGCCGCTCGGGAATGCTCTCCAGAAAACCGTAGGTCAGCTCGTTCTGGGCGTCGATCCACACCCGGGTATCCGCAGCGTCCGAGTCTTCCAGCCAGCGGTAGGGATCACTGACCTCGACGCCATGGTAGACGTCCACCACCTCGCCCTTCTGGGCAGGCGGATACTCCAGCGGGGCCTGGGCACACCCGGCCAACATCATGGCGCATAGGGTCAACACGCTCAGTCGCCTGACACCGTTCATAATCATCTCCTGGGGCTCCTTGGAAACGGACGGAATCGCCTTCTGGAGGCATTGTGGACCGCCACCCGTCATCGGGCAAGCAGCCTCCGCCGGGAAGATTGTGAGAACGTGTGTCAGACCCACGCCCCAGGCGCCTATTAACGGTGTGCGGAAGCGAGCTTGCGGGGAGTACCCCTGAGAGAGAGGGTGAGGCCGTTCACTGTGGACGGCCTCTCGCTTTGCGCCCAAGCACTGGAACCGCGATCGTGAGAGGGCGTTCGCAGAAACAGAGCCGCGAGCGCAAGCGAGCGGTCCCGGCGCAAGGAGCCGCGGACTTAAGTCCGCGCGGACGCACGCCCCGACAAAACCGCCCGGGTGGCCCAGGTCCTCTGGACCTGGGGTCTTAGCGACAATAGGGCGCGCTCAGGTGGACGCCAACACCGGTAGCGAAACACTCGGGGCAGGTTCAGCCGCCGTCTCCGCTTCGATGCTCAGCGTGTGGACTTCGCTGGTGCGGATCAATCGGTCGCCAAGAACCGGATCGTCCAGCGGAACGTCCCAGAAGTCTTCTTTGATGGCGTCGATCCATTCGCGACGGGAAGAACCCCGAGTCCCCACCTTCCGACGCAGGATGATGTAGAAGAATGCGTGGATGTCATCCACGAAGTGGCTGAGGTTGCGAATCCGCATCAGTCGGCGCCAGAACATGATCGGGCGGTTGTAGAACACCCGGTGTGCCCGGTTGTACTGTTCGCTAATCTTCTCCGGCGATACCGTCGGCAGGGTCATGATCGCGCCGCTCAACTCGTAGTCGCTCCAGTCTTCGGTGTTGAGGTATCCGTTCTGCTTGGCCCACTCGAACATCTGCGTGCCCGGATAGGGCGTGGTGATGTTGAACACTGCCAGGTCCGGATCCAACTCCAGGGCGTAGCTTGTGGTACGCTGCATGGATTCGACGGTCTCGCCCGGATTACCCAGCATGAACGTGGCCCGTACCTCCAGACCGACCTTCTGGGCCAGCCTGATCGCCGCGCGGGTCTGCTCCCGATCGATAGGTTTGCGGATGTTCCGCAAGATCTCGTCGTCGCCGCTCTCCACCCCGAACATCACCTGATGACAGCCGCCCTCCTTCAGGCCCACCGCCATTTCCTTGCTGAAGCAGTCCGTGCGCACGAACGCCGTCCAACTCACGCCCAGATTGCGCTCCTTCATCAGACGGCAGAACCGCAGAGCATTCTTCTTGAGCACGGTGAAGGTGTCATCGTAGAACTGGATCTCGCGGATCCCGTAGGTCCGGCGCAGATAGGCGATCTCCTCGACCACCAGGTCGGCGGACCGCGCCCGCAGCTTGGTGTTGGCACTGTTGCAGAACGTACATTTGCCCGGGCAGCCTCGGGTCATCAGCATGTTGATCGCCGGTAGACGGCGGTAGGCTCCCATCGCCGGGTAGTACTTCTTCATGGGAACCAGGTGATAGGCGGGCATGGGGAGTTCGTCGAGGTTCTCGATTACGTCCGCCGGGGGCGTATGTACCGCACGATCACCCTCGCGAAAACTGATCCCCCGGATTTCTCGCCACGGACCCCCGGACAACAAGCTCTCAAACGTGCGCTCCCCGTCACCGCGTACCACCACGTCGATGGCCCGGTTGCGCAGACACTCCGTGGGCTGGGCTTCGGAGTGTACCCCGCCGACCACCACCGTGCAGTCGGGATGCACTTCCTTGACGATGCGGGCGATCCGGTTCCCCGCAATCGTGGTGGCGGTCATCACACTGATACCCACGGTTCGGGGGACGACCAGTTCCAGGGCAGCCCGGAATTGAGCGATGTCCCAGCGCTCCACGTGTACGTCCAGGATCTTTACCGACCAGCCCTGCTGCTCGGCGTAGGCGGCGATGCTCAGCAGGCCTAGCGGAGGCATCGCCCCTTTGATTCCATGCCAGATGTTCTCGTCCTTGCTGATCCACGGCGGGTTGATCAGCAGAGCGTCCACCACCTCGGGGACGCCGCGAACGAGTCCGTCACGGACGGAGCCGTTTTGTTTAGATGCTTGACGGTCGTGATCCACGCTCAGCGCCCTCGCACGCAAGGTTATAGGAATCCCTGCCGGATTTATCGGAAGCCCCGGCGCGGTCGTTAAGCTATCCGTGCGAAGCAACTGGTGAGGTGAGGAGCACGCCCATCGGCGCAAGCTCCGCCGTATTATCGGAACATTACCCCCTTGAACTGCAGACCGGCTGCCAACCCGGCCGTTGATTACCCTGTCCCGGTCGACGAACGCGGCGCTCTGCCTCTCGCGGCAGCTGTTCCTCGGTGAGCAGCCTAAAAGTGGAACCCCCAAAGTACCGATAACCTAACCGACGGTGGTCATCGGCTCGGGGGCATCGCGTGCCCCGGAGCTTCTCGCCAACCGTCAAGGAGGCAGGTTTTGCCCGGAGTGCTCGACGCCAAATTGCAGGTCCATCCGACCGCGATCTGCGAGTCCGCGGAGGTGGGCGAGGGGACGCGGTTATGGGCATATGCTCACTTGATGGCTGGGGCGGTTATCGGACGTGACTGCAATATCGGGGATCACGCTTTTGTCGAAAGCGGAGCCCGTCTGGGCGATCGGGTGACGGTCAAGAACAACGTTCTGGTCTGGGAGGGAGTGACCGTCGAGGACGAGGTGTTCCTCGGACCGGGGATGATCTTCACCAACGATCTTCATCCGCGGAGTCCGCGGATGGCGGAGGTGCGAGAGCGGTACGGCGACCGGGCGAACTGGCTTAGGCCGACGACCGTGCGGCGCGGAGCCGCGATCGGAGCGGGGGCGGTGATTCTCTGCGACTTGACCATCGGCCGGTATGCGTGCGTGGGGGCTGGAGCGGTAGTGACCCGCGACGTGGCTGACCACCGGATCGTGGTGGGCAATCCGGCGCGGGTGTTCGGTTGGGCGTGCGTCTGCGGAGCGGTGCTGGATGGGGAGCTGTGCTGCGGGGAATGTCGCCGGAGCTATTGCGTGGTCGAGGATCGACTGGAGGCGGTGGAGTAAGCGGGTGTATCGTGGCAAACGCATCATCGTGCTGGTTCCGGCTTACAACGAGGAAGCCAAGATCGGCCACGTTGTGGAGCGTACCGACCTGAGCATGGTCGATACGTTGCTGGTGGTCGATGACGGTTCCACGGACGGGACCGCACAGGTGGCCCGGGACAAGGGTGCCGAGGTTCTGTCACTGCATGCGGTGCTCGGGGTGGGCGCCGCGTTGCGTGCGGGGATCGAGCACGGTCGTCAGTCCGGCCACGACATTGCGATCTTCATGGCGGGCAACAACAAGGACGACCCTGCGGAGATACCCAGGCTACTCGATCCGATCATTGACGATGACTGCGATCTGGTGATGGGTTCGCGCTACCTTTCCGGCGGGGCGACCGGGGGCGAGATGCCGCTCTACCGCAAGCTGGCGACGCGCTTGCATCCGTGGCTGGCCAGCCGTTTCGTGGGCAAGCGTTTGACGGAAAGCACCAACGGATTCCGGGCGTTCAAGCTATCCCTGCTCGATGATCCGCGGATCAACCTTAAACAACGTTGGTTGGATGCGTATGGGCTGGAGGTCTACCTGCTGCTGAAGGTGTTGCGCTTGGGGTATCGGCATGCGGAGGTGCCCTGCACGAAGATCTACCCCCCGCGACGGGTGGGGCAGACCAAGATGCAGCCGGTGATCGGATGGTGGAGCATTCTGCGACCGGTGTTCCTGATGGGGATGGGGTTGCGTCGATAGGAGGGACCACCCTCGACGGTGGTGAACCGATGGGGCAGCCGAGATGTCGGTTTGGTGACGAGAGACACGGGTTCGTCACCCACAAGGGGTGACGCTACAGACCGGATCGACAACCGCTGAGGCGATGGGCACTCGTTGACGTTTGAACTGAAGACTCGAATGGCGTGTACGGAGTACGATTGTGCTGACGATTAACTGCTTGGGTGCGGGGCGTTGGGGTCCGAACCTGGTGCGCGGATTCGCGAACCTGCCGGATGTGCGCGTACACCTGGTCTGCGATCAGCGGGAGGAGCGCTTAAAGGTCATCCGCCAGCGCATCGCGGGCATCGAGACGACGACGGACGTGGAGGCGGCGATTAACGACCCGTCCGCCGACGCGCTGGTCATCGCGACCCCGGTGCAATCTCACTTCGAGCTGACCAGACTGGCTCTCGAAGCCGGCAAGCACGTGCTGGTGGAGAAACCGCTGTGCGGATCAGTGGAGGAGTGCGAAGAGCTGCACCGCATCGCGGAGCAGCGCGGATTGGTATTGGCGGTGGGGCATGTGTTCCTGTTCAACAACGGGATCCGCAAGGTACACGAGCTGATTCACTCAGGTGACCTGGGCCGGGTTCATTACATTCACGCAACGCGGACCAATCTCGGCCCGATTCGCGAGGACGTGAACGCTTCGTGGGATCTGGCGGCGCACGACTTAAGCATCTTCGACTACTGGCTAGACGGTCCGTCGCTGGCGGTGAGCGCTCGAGGTGAGTGCTATCTCAATCCGCCGATCGACGACGTGGTGGTGGCTTCCTACCGCTATGCGAACCAGGTGTTGGCTTGCGTGCACACCAGTTGGATGAACCCGAAGAAGGTGCGCGAGATCACCATCGTCGGCGAGAAGCGGATGGTCGTGTGGAACGACATGGACCTGATCGAGCCGGTGCGGGTGTATGACAAATCGGTGGATGCCGGACGGGAGGAGAACTACGCGGACAGCTTCGGCGCGTCGCGGATGATTATTCGCGACGGCGACGTGCTGATCCCCAAGATTCCAGCCGGCGAACCGCTGCAAAGTGAATGCCGTCACTTCATCGACTGCATCTTGAACCAGACCGAACCGGTGAACAATGCGGCGGCGGCTACCCAGGTGGTCCGGGCTTTGATCGCTACGGACGAATCCATCCGCCAGCATGGCGTGGAGGTGGGGATCAGTCAGCCCGCCGACAGACGCGATAGTCAGATACGGGAGCTGATTGCCGCGGGAGTGTAGGTGCCCGGGGGTGTCGGTCCCCCACCTCGAGATCCGCCCGAGAGGCGGATCAACGAGATGGGCCACCCGGCGGGTCCCAGGAGGGTGGTTGCGGTTTCGACAGGACCGCTCCCTTACGGTCGCGGCTCGGATTGGATCCGCAGGCTCTTCATGGCACCGGCGGAATGGCGATGCCGTCATGGAAACGGCAAGTAGAATCGAGAAAGGATTTTCGATGGACAGAATGACCCGCATCACCCGACCAGCCTCCGCACGCAAGGTGCAGTTTGTGGATCTCCAGCGCCAGCACGACGAGGTGCGGGTGGACATCGATGAGGCTATCGCCGGGGTCATCAATTCAAACGGTTATGTGCTGGGCAAGGAGGTCGGCGCGTTTGAAGAGGAGTTTGCGGAGTTCTGCGGAACCAAGCACTGCATCGGGGTGGGGAGCGGTCTGGACGCACTGACCTTGACGCTGCGGGCGCTGGACATCGGACCGGGTGACGAAGTGATCCTCCCGGCGAACACATTTGTGGCTACGGCGCTGGCGGTCACCCAGGTGGGAGCGACGCCGGTGCTGGTCGATCACGATCCGCAGACCTACAACCTCGATCCGCGCCGGCTGACGGCGGCGATCACCCGCCTGACCCGGGCGGTGATCCCGGTTCATCTTTACGGTCAGCCCGTAGACCTGGATCCGATTCAGGTCATTGCGGAAGAGCACGGTCTGGCGGTGATCGAGGACGCCTGCCAAGCCCACGGGGCGCTGTACAAGGGCGAGCGCTGCGGGGGGCTGGGAGACGCGGGAGCGTTCAGCTTCTACCCGGGTAAGAACCTGGGGGCGTGCGGTGACGGCGGCGCGGTGGTTACCAGCGATGACCGGATCGCCGAACGACTCCGCCGCCTGCGAAACTACGGGTCAATAGTGAAGTACCATCATGAAGAATGTGGGGTCAACTCCCGTCTGGACGCGATCCAGGCGGCGATCCTGCGGGTGAAGCTGCGCCATCTGGACAAGTGGAACGAGGCCCGGCAGCGGGCAGCGGACCGGTATCGAGCCGGGCTGGCTGACCTGCCGATCGTGCTTCCGCACGTTGCGGAGGACCGGACCCACGTTCACCACTTGTTTGTTATCCGCAGCAAACACCGAGATCGACTGCTGAATTACCTGGTGGATCGGGGGATCTATGCGGGCATCCACTATCCGGTTCCTATTCACCATCAGCCGGCGTATGCAGGCGGTAACTGCATGGTCTCCGCCCCGCTGAACTGTACGGAGTCGTCGTGTGGCGAGCTGCTCTCCCTGCCGATGCACCCCCATCTGACCGGAGAGGACATCGACGCGGTGATCGCGGCGGTTGGGGAGTTTCACGACCAGTTGTCGTCCGAGCACATCGAGGCGGCAGTTACGTCGACGGCGGCCAGTCGCGGTTGACCGGAGTCTCATGGTCGGACGATACAGGTAGGCGGACTCGTCCCACCGCTGAAGCGATGGGACACACCCACCTGCATCCGTACCACGATGGTGCAGTTCCATGCCTACCTCCCGGCTGCGCCGGGATGAAGGCATGCCACCCACCGTCTCTGTTCTTCCAGAAACCGCGAAGAAGCACAAGAGTCACAAACCTTGCGCCTCATGAGCATCTTCGCGGCTAGTCCGTCCCCCACCTCGGAATCTGCCCGGGGGGCAGATCAACGAGATGGGGCACCCGCTCGAGGGTTACTTGGACTCGGGTTAGCTGGGGCCTCCCAGGGTGGTCTCAAATTCCACATAGTCCGCGATATCGACCGTGCCCGATCCGTTCAGGTTGGCTGGTTGGCAGAAGCCGATGGCGGTTTCGCCATAGCACGTCTGGAATGCGGCGAAGTCTTCAAGGTCCACGTCGCCGTCCGGCTCGAAGTCTGCGTCGCCGTAGAGAATGCAGCTTGCCCCGCTCTCGTAGCACCAGTGGGTTGCCAGGCAGGGATCGGAGCCGTCCTGACAGATTCCGAATGCGTCGCAGGTTT
>JAAEQG010001033.1 GCA_024231775.1 bacterium | reverse complement strand
TGCTGATAGAAGCACTTGCCATAGGTCGGGCACCGCCGACCGAAGCAGTTGTGCGGGTCGCTCTGCACGGATTCCCAGACGCCCGGTGAGGGCTGACGCGGCAGATCGCTCCGCGAACCGTCCGTCGTCTCGTAAGCCCATTCCCCGATCGCCCCCAGCTCTGCCAGATCGCGGTCCGTCTCAAAGAGCTGACGCTCGCGCCGACTGGCCAACCCCAGCCGCCGCAGACTCAGGTAGTTCGCCCGCCCCTTGACCAGCACCGCCGAGAACGGTTCCGGAAGAACCGACTGAAGGAAGGGCAGGTCTTTGTGGATGAGTTGTTCCTGCAAGGCGATGGTGTGCGTGCTGATAACCACGCGCTCGCCGTGCTCGATCACCCGCTGGATCGCGGGAAGCAGATAGGCGAAGCTCTTGCCCACGCCCGTGCCAGCTTCGACCATCAGCGCCGAGGACGCCGCGAAGGCTTCGCCCACCGCCTGAGCCATCTCCAACTGTTGAGGGCGCGGTTCGTAGTTGGGTAACCGCCGGGCCACCGCCCCCCCCGGACCCAGTAGTGCTGCGGCATCCTTCCCGGTCGTCATGGCAGCGCACTTGTACCGCAAACCGAAGGCCTGTTCAAACCGCAGGCCGAAGAAGATCGAGACCGTAACCACCACCGCGACCGCACGAACCGAAACGACTCTGGCGATTGGATCCCGCCCGGAGTATCCTGACCGCGTTGGTTCACGCGAACCCGGCGTCGGTGGAGCATCTGAACCACGACACAGAGAACCGCATGAACCGAGCAGAAGGAACCATCCCGATGAACACGAATCTCGGCGAGCGGCGCATCAGACATCGCGGACGGATCTTGTCTTGTGTGGGGATTGGGCTGCTGTGCGTCCTGGGCGCCTGCAAGCGGCCCGACCCCGTCCCGACTCCGACCGCCGAACAGGCTACGACCCCACCACCGACCAAGGCGACGGAAACTCCGTCCTCACCTCAGCCCGCCGCCAAGACCCTCGCGGAGCTGAGTGCTCAGGCAGGCCTCCCAGATCCGCCGGACGCTGGCGATCTCGATGCCGACCTGGATGCGGTGCTCAGGAAGCGGGCCGAGACCGTCGCCGAGCAGCGTAGCGCTGCGGCGTACGCTCGGGTCGGGCACGTTTACCGGTTCATCGCCACCAATCCCAAGCTGCTCGCCCCGGCGGTGCAGTGTTACACGACTGCACAATCCCTCGAACCCGACGCCCACACCTGGCCCTATCACCTGGGACAGACCCTCTTTGCTCAAGGGGAGTACGACCGCGCCCGCGCCGCGTTTAGCCGGGTTGCGGAACTCAACCCGGAGCACGCCACCGTCCAGGCCCGCCTGGGCGAGATCGGACTGGCCACCGGCGACGCCCAAGCTGCCCGGGATCACTTCATGCGCTACACCGAGTTGAGACCGAACGAGGCTCACGGCTTCATCGGATTGGCGGTAGCCCACAAACTGTCTGGTGAAATGGCCGAAGCTATGAACGCGCTGCGTCGAGCCGTCGAGGTGGAGCCAGCCGACCGCACCGCACACATCATGCTCGCAGACGCGTACACTGCTTCGGGTGATACGGAGCGCGCCGCGGAGCAGCAATCCCTGGCCGAAGCCGCCTCACCGTCTGCAGCCTCGGGGCGAATGGACCCGCTGGATCGGGAGGTCTGGCACGACCTGCCGGCGAGCATCCTCGAGAAGCAGCTGGCCCATCTGGTATCCTCGGGACAGCTGGCCGACGCGGAGGCACTGGGCGACGCACTCGTCAAGAGGCATCCGGACGATGCGGAGTTGGCCATGCGCCTCGGAGTCCTGCAACTTCGTTCAGCCGGCTTCCCGGTCGCCGTGCGGCGTTTCGAACAGGCTATCCGCCTCGATCCACAGAACGCTCGGGCGCACGACCTGCTCGCCCGGACCCTGCTGGCGATGGGTCTCTCCGAAGACGCGCTCCGCTACGCGAACCGGGCACTCGAACTCGATCCCCAACTCGTGGAGGCGTACCACACCCGAGCCAACATCCTGCTGGCCCTGGACCGCCGCGACAACGCCGAGCTGGCCTTGCGCAAGGCTACCGAGGTGAGTCCGGATCAGGCGCAACCCTGGCTGGCGCTGGCCGACTTCTACCTGGCCTTCGAGCGCGACACCGAAGCGGAGGCATGTTTCGAGCGTGTCCTGCAACTAGACGCCTCCGACCCACCCGCCGGCCCTGAGTCAGCCGTCGCGTATCTGGAGCTTGGGAAGATGCGCGCCGAGACCGGAGCCATCGCCGAGGCAGAGGAGCAGTTTCGCGCCGCCCTGCGCATCATCCCCAACAATGATCGCGCTCTCGCGGGCCTGGGGTACGTGCTCAACGCCCAAGGTCACTCGGACCAGGCCCTGCAGCTATATCGTCAGGCCGCGGACGCCAACCCCAACAGCGCCTTCGCTCACGCCACGTTGGCCGGAGCCCTGTCCCAGCGGGGTAGGCGCCCGGAGGAGATCGAAGCCCTGCGCCGCGCCGCCGACCTAAATCCGAGCAACGGGAGGTTTCACCTTCGGCTTGGCGAACTCCTGGCTGCCGAGGGAAAAGACTCCGAGGCGATGTCCCATCTTCAGGCTGGACTGGTGAGCTTGCCCCGCGAAGCATCCGCCCATTACCTGATCGGCGTGCTGTTCCATCGCACCGGGGACACCAACATGGCCAAGGTCGCCTGGGACCGGGCGATGGATATTGAACCGACCTTGATGGCGCCATACCTCGCCTACACACAGGTTGTCCTGCATGATCGTGACTGGGTAGCAGCCGAGGTGCTCTTGCGTGATTCGGTGAACCAGCTTCCCGACACACACGAACTGGTTAACCGACTGGCTTGGTTGCTGGCGACGTGTCCTGATCCGCAACGCCGTAACGCCGAAGACGCCGTCCGCTGGGCGGAGCACGCCTGCGCCCTCACCAACAATCACCGCCCGGACTACTTGTTCACCCTGGCAGCAGCCTACGCCGAGTCGGGTCAGTTCGACGCCGCCGCGGAGACTCAACGCCGAGCGATCACTATGGCGGATGAGACCGGACGGGCTGACTCGTTGGAGGTCCAACGAAGGCGCCTGTCGATGTACGAGTCCGGGCAGGCGTTTCACGAAGAGTAGCCCGGGACCGAACGGTTACTGATGTACGCGCATTTCGTGGAACGTTTCCCATACATATGGGTGGCGAGTAATACGCAATCTGGTTGATTACTGCCGATTCCTGCGTATATGCTGCGGCTGCAAACCCCTCTCCCCTGGGGGAGAGGGCAGGGTGAGGGGGTAGGTTTGGAGCCTCTTGCCGCTCCCCCAACCCCTCCCCAGAAGGGAGGGGAGTGCTTTTCGATCCGCGTTGATCGGCGGGTATCCGCGGCCACTCCTGTTCGGCGGGTGGCATGGGCAAACTTGTTTGCCCGTGCGTCATCGGCGCGCTGCACGGGTAAGCAGAGCTTACCCATGCCACCCAACGGGCACGTCATACGAGACTTGGCATTAGCTCTGCTGAGCCCGCGCTGGCGCTGGGGTCTCTGACACACCTCTCGCCGATCCGGGCGAGGCCAAGCACCGGATAACCGCGCGTGATAATCCGGCGAGTCGCTTCCCGTCCGAGAATCGTCCCCTGGGTCACCCCGTCCACCGGCAAACATACAACCCTGCCTATCGCCCGTTGACTTCACCCCCCAGCACTCGAATGATTGGAGTGACAGCACCCAGGCTCACCAACGAGCGTGCAGCCGAAAGGGGTAAGCTGGAGGGGAAAGAAAATGCTCGCCCGAGCGCAGAATCGACACCTTCGGAGGTGGTCGCAGGTAGCGACTATAGTCGCAGCGGCCCTGGTCAGCGGATGCGGCGTTAATCTGCCCGCACCCGCCGGCGGCTCCGTGCCCACCGAACAACCCACCGAGAACCCGGTACGCAATCCCGAGGTCATCGCCAAGACCGTCGTGCTCGATTGGAGCGGCGGATTCGCGGATGTGTCCGACGAACCACTCCTCGGTCTCGACTTCTCCGAGCTGTATCTCCCCTCGGGCGACTCGCTCGAAGAGATGGGGCCCATGCTCCAGGAGTCGGTTCGCCATCGCGTCGCGGAGATTCTCGGCGCCCTGGTCCCGACCGGATTCGAGGTGCTGATCGGAGAGGCGGATGATTACCCCGATGACACCGTCGTGCTGTTCACCTCCGACACCGTCCCGGGCGACGGTCCTCAGGTCGGACAGACCAAGCTGGACCGCTGCGACCTCCACGCATCAGCCACCGTGATCGTCTGGGGTGGAACGCTGCTGAACCTGGGTGACGAACACACCTTCGAACAGTGGGTCAACGTCCTGGCCAACATCGCAGCCCATGAGATCGGCCATACCGTCGGCTTCTTCCATCCCGACGCCGTGCTCACCGATCTAAGTCAGCATGAGAAGGACGCCGCCCTGATGCTGGCGGTGCATACCCTGTCCGCCCTGCTGGGACCGCAGGAGTTCCTGATTCCACAGGAAACCTGCCCCGAGGAGATGGAGCGGGTCTACGGAGGCGTGGCCTATGAACTGGTCGAGTCACCGGCCATCAAGCGCACTCCGGTAACCTACCGTGCAAACCTGCCCGACGACGAAGTCGTCATGTGCAACTGCAGCCACCAAGGACATTGACGCCCCGCCCTCGCCTGCAATGGTGACATCCGCGGCATAATCGTCAGACGCTGCGCCCGAGACTAGAACCTGTCGGTCCCCCCCTCCCTCTCAGGGAGGGGTTGGGGGAGGGTCGTTCCTCCGCGTACTCGCGCACATGAAGATCTCGCCCGAGGTGTTTCGGGATAGACACTACCCGGGAAACGCGATCTGGAAACTCGCGAAGTCGACCAGATCCACGTCACTGTCAGAATCAGAATCATAGGCGGTCTGACAGCCAGGTGACGCCACGACCCCAGGCCCCTCCATGCACACCGCAAACGGAACGAAATGGAGGATGCCGGTCTCGTGATCCAACACCCAATCCTCCGGAGGGCTAATCAGGTTGGCCGAATCCAGGATCGTCGCCAGGTCTACCGCGCCGATTGGGTCGAACAGGTCTATGGTCTCCGACGGGGCCGGCTCTGATCCATCGTGAAACTCGATGTAAATATCAGCGTTAGTGAAGTCCACCCCCCCGCTGACCTTCACCAAGCCAGTACCGCCGGCGACCTGCCCCGCCATCACCCGAATCGTGCCGCCATTGGACGTGGCATGCACCGCTCCGTCGAAGTTCGTCTCGCCCGCCAACCGCAGTTCACCGCCGTCAAACGCCACAACACCGTTGGTGCCAACGGTCAGCGAATACTCACTGTCCATGAACCCGCTCGAGTTGATATTGATCGTCCCCGTCCCCAGACTGTCCCAGAATCCGTCCATACTCACGTTCACACCGGACTGAGCCGTCCACGTACCATCGTTGAGATCAACCGTGGCTGTACTGTCATCACCGGCGGCCATCTTCACCCCAAACAGCGTCGTCCATGACGAGCCGGCATCTAGAATAATGCTGGCTTCACTGTCGTCACCCTGCGACAACGCCGTATTGGATTCCACCGACCAGATGCTGTTGGTCAGATGGACGGTTGCATGGCTGTAGGACTGCGACGCCATGAACACCGCCGACGACGGCTGCCAGAACGAGTCGGTGACGTACACGTTCCCCGTAGCTCCAACCGTGTACGCCAGGAAACTGCGATCCTGCGTCTCCAAAGTGTCACCTTCAGTCACTGTGAGCGTACCGCTGGTGTTGAACGAAACGCCGAGTTGCAGCTCACCCGTAATCACGCCGTTACTCGGGATGGGGTTAGGCCAATAGCTGCCCGTAGCCGTGATCTCCCCAAACGCCTGCCCGCTCGAACCCACCAGGACAATACAAACAGTGCCGATAATCAGAGCCCCCAGTCCGTGACGCCTCATCAGCTCTCTCCTCGAATTGGCGCAAACTGCCTCGCCCAAGTTCCGTTCGGCCCGTCATTCCCCACGTACAGCATCTCAACAACCCATCCTACCAGAACGATTTGCCTGATTCAACGGAAGGCTGCCCGTCTCGAACCGGACCATCGCGCTCGTCGATGCGGTCTCCTGCGTAACGGCCCATGCCTACCTCCCGGCCAAGCACATGCGGAGCTTCTCACCCCGGCGGTTCGCGATCGACGGTCGATGCACCTAGAATGTGGGCGACACCGTCAGAGGAGCGGACCTCGGCGGAGCGGAGTTGCGTAGCGGCGAGGGAACCGGATGCCCAAAGGAAGCATGAGACCATTAAGCGGGTTCATGCCGCCGACCGGGTATCAGCGGGCCTCGGATTCTACCACAGGCGATCCGGACGCTTCACCCCTGCCCGCAGGCTGCGCAGCCGACTCGTCCAAGCGTCGGTACGGCGTGTTCCGCGAGGGATACCGTCGCGGTCCTGCCCAGGCCTCCGCCGATGCCTCGGCTCGATCCTCATGGGGCGGATGGCGGTATGTGGGCGAGTACTATCGACTCGTCGGTCGCCAGACGGGGGCGTTGGCGCTGGTCTTCTCCCTGGCTGGTTTGGCGGCCTTGCTGGGCCTGGTGCTGCCCTACGCAACCAAGTGGGTGATCGACGGTGTGCTGCTGAACCCGGCGCTGGCCCAGGCGGAGCAGCATCGGCTGCTGGCGTGGTTTGCGGGGACGATGGTGGCGCTGATGCTCGTTCAGCAGGGCATTGAAGCATACCGCGGATATCGCATGACCGTGGTGAACGCCCGGGTGATCTTCCGCCTGCGGCAGAAACTGTTCGACCACCTGCTGAACCTGCCCCTGCACAAGCTTCAGGAAATGAAGGGCGGCGGAATCGTGTCGCGGGTCTCGGGCGACGTCGACGAGATCAGCGGACTACTGCAGATGGGCATCATCACCCCGGGCGTCGCCGTGTTGCGGGTGGTGTTCACTGTAGCGGTGCTCCTCTACATCAGTTGGAAGATGGCCCTGGTGGCGCTGGTCCTGATTCCCCCGATCATCCTCCTGAACGTGGTCTGGCTGAAACGGGTGCGGCCGATCTACCGGGCGATGCGTGAGGCTCGTTCGGAGATCGACGGGCGCGTGGTGGAGACTTTCGCGGGCATCCGCGTCGTCCGGGCGTTTCGGCGCGAGCAGCGCGAATCGCGCAACTACGCCGTGCAGCACCACACCGTAATCCGCCAGCGTGTGCTCTCCAACCTGCTCCAGTTGATTATCACCTCGGGCTGGGGACTGCTCATCCCCGGGGTCAGCCTGCTGATCGTCTGGTACGGCGGAACGCGCTACCTCGCCGCCGAGTTACAGATTGGGGCGATCCTCGCGTTCCAGATGTACGCGTTCATGCTCCTGCACCCGGTCTCCCAAATCGTACAGTCCTACAGCGCGGTCCAGCGAGCCCTGGCGGCGATGGAGCGCACCTTCGAGGTGCTCCACGAACCGGCGGACAAACCGGATCGTCCCACCGCAATCGAAGCCCCTCGTCCGCTCGAGAGCATCGAGTTTGAGAACGTCAGTTTCGAGTACGTCGAGGGACATCCGGTGATACGCGATTTCTCTCTGCGGGTGCGCGGTGGGCAAACCGTCGCCCTGGTCGGGGCGAGCGGATCGGGCAAGACCACCGTCACCAACCTGGTAGCCCGGTTCATAGATCCGGCCGGCGGGCGCATCCGGCTGAACGGCGTGGACCTGCGCGACATCCGCCTCCGCAGTCTGCGGAACATGCTGGGTGTCGTCGAGCAGGATGTGTTCCTCTTTGACGGGACGGTATCCGAGAATATCGCCTACGGCGCCCGCCACGCCACTCCCCAGATGGTCACCGAAGCCGCCATCCGGGCCAACGCCCACGACTTCATTCAGCGCCTACCGCGAGGGTACCATACGCTCATTGGCGAGCGCGGCGTCCGCCTCTCCGGGGGCGAGCGCCAGCGCGTGAGCATCGCCCGGGCCCTGCTGGCCGATCCGCAGATTCTCATACTCGATGAAGCCACCAGCAGCCTGGACACCGAGGCGGAGCAGTTGATTCAACAGTCCTTGGCTACGCTTTTCGCCCAGCGCACGACCTTCGTCATCGCCCATCGCCTCTCGACGGTCACCCAGGCGGACGCCATCGTGGTCATGCAAGAAGGACGCATCGCGGAGGTGGGCACCCACCGATCGCTAATCGACTCCGGCGGACAGTACGCGGAGATGGTAGCCAGACAGATGCGGGCCCACACCGACGCCGTCAATACACTCGATTGGTGATGCAACGCCACGTCCTTTTCTCCTGGTGCTGGTGGTGGTAGGATTCAAACAGCATGGTTGCGATGAACGACATTCAGGATCTCGTCGACCGGATCGCGAGGGATTTTCAACCGGAGCGAGTCATTCTCTTCGGATCTCACGCCCGAGGAACGCCGACGGCCGATTCGGACGTCGACCTGCTGGTGATTATGCCGTTCGAGGGCAAGAACTTCTGGAAGTCGCTGGAAATCCTGAATCGGGTGAATCCGCGCTTCGCTGTCGACCTGCTGGCCCGCCGACCGGACGACACCGACAGGCGCTACGCAGAGCATGACCCGCTCATCCGCGAAGCCCTCGACCGGGGGAAGGTGCTCTATGACCGAAACGGTTAAGGAGTGGGTCGCCAAGGCGGAAGCGGACTTTGCGACCGCCGGCCGGGAGTTACGGGCATCCACGTCACCCAACTTCGACGCGGTCTGTTTTCATGCACAGCAGTCGGTCGAGAAGCTAATGAAGGCATTGCTGATCCAAATGGAGGTTACGCCCCCGAGGACTCATGACTTGGCGCAGTTGGATCAACTCCTGACGCCGATCTACCCTGGCTGGACATGGCCGGTTGAGGACCTACGGCTCCTGAGCCGGGCCGCGGTGAGCTTTCGCTACCCCGGTGAGACAGCGGAACACAAGGAGGCTTCTCTGGCTTTCGAGAAGTGTACTGCTATGCGGGAGAGACTCCTCGCGCTGTTGGGAGCAGGCGAGTGAGAATCGCCGGGGGACCGTTCCATCGGTGGCACGGACAACCTTGCTCCTTATGCGTCCATCTCGGACTTGCCGAGCGCCGCCAACCTGGCTGCCCGGTTCGACCTAGAAGACCGGCCGATCGAACGCTCCCCCTCTCGGCGAATCCGAACCGCCCTCATCCCGGAGACTGCGCAAAGCCACGACCGAAAACACCACTGCGGGAATCGCCGAAAGCACCAACCACAAACTCAACGAAGCCAACATCCCATCTTCAAACCGGTGAAACTTCTCGATGAGAATAATGGCGATCAACTGCACCGAGGGCACCCGTAGCAGAGTGGACGCCGGCAGCTCCGCAAGCGAAAGGGTCGCAGCCAAACACCCCGCAAACACCAGAACCGGCCAGCCCATGGCGGCGCGAATCCGAAGCGTAACCGCAGCGGCGTCCGCCCCGTCCGCCTCCGCCTGCCCGCAGACCGAATCCGGCGCAGCCCGCTCGACCACCGCCATCGCCAGCATACCGATCCACCCAAAGCGAGCCACGTAGCCCATCACCACCATCACCCAATGATCGTACACCAACGTAACGGGGCGATAGGTTGACAGGATCGCCTCCCCCACCAGCGCACCGGGCAAGGCCCCGAACACCAGCGACCAGACCAAAACCAACCCACGCGCACGCCCCCCCACCGCAACGCTCAGCCCCAACCCGACGATGACCAATCCCGCCAAACCCGCCAACGCCAGGGACTGGCCCAGCTCATACCCATGCGTACGCAAAGCCAGAACCATCGCCTCCACCGAACCGGACTTCACCACAAACGCCGCCAACGGTAGTCCGACCGACACCGCCAAAAGCGCCCCCGCACCGCCGATCAACCGCCGAGATCGCCACTGCTCCACCCGCGGGGTCACCACGTCCTCGCCCAACGCCGCCCCCCGCCACGCGCCCACCGCCAGCAGCAATCCCAGCAGCACCACTCCCGCCAGGGGCATCGCCGGCCATAACGTGTCAATGGGATGCACGGACTCCTGGGCCCAGCCCAGCAACTCGGTCGCGTAGACCATCAGGCCGCAGGCGTGGGGTACGCTGTACTCCCCCAGCAGGATTACCCAGAGAATCGCCGCGGACGCGATCAGATGCGGCACCAGACTCGGAAGGACCACCCGAAAGAACGCCCCCGCCGGTGACGTGCTCAGCAGCGCCCCGGAGTAGGCAGCCCCGGCTGAACGCGACCACCCCACCCCGATCAGCAATGCAGGAAGCGGCCACGACCACAAAGCCCAGACCGCCACACACCGCCAGAACCCTGAGAAGCCCACCGGCAGGAGTCGCTCCCACCCGAAGGCGTAAACCATCGGCGGAAGCAGAAGCGGCGCGATCAGCATCGCGATCAACCAGGGACCGCGCGAGAGACGACCGACCCGCCCCACCACATACGCGCCCGGAAGAGACAAGAGCAATGCAGCCGCCGTCCCCAACGCCGCCAGGCAGACGCTTCGGCCCAAGAGTCCCCACTGCCGAGGCGACACGGAAAACCCGTCGCGCGGACCGACCTGCTCCGCAAGACAGCCCACCGCCAGACCAACTGCGGGCAGCACGAACACCAGCACGAACACAGCCCACCCCGCAGCCACCAGCATTCGCCGACCAGCGTGATCCAACACGGGCACACCTTGATGCTCAGGAACCGGTTAGAGGCTATCCCAATACCCCTCTCCCCAGTGGGGAGAGGTTGGGAGAGGAGCGTAGCCGTCAAAGAATCCAACCCTCCCCTGCCCCTCCCTGCCGGGAGGGGAGTAATGGGATAGGCTCTAGCATCGGTAGAAGCGGACCACCGCCCCCTACCGTCACGAGCGATCATAGCAGGCTGACCAGGGGCGACAAACGACGTGGGGGCTCATACCAGGTCCAGAACGACTGTACCGATCAACGAACCGCGGCGGGTGGCATGGGCAAACTTGTTTGCCCGTGCGTAGTCGGTACGCTGCACGGGTAAGCAGAGCTTACCCATGCCACCCAACAAACCGAGTGGATCACGAGGTTGAAACGTGATGTGTACTACCCATACCACGCAACACCGGTTGCGGACCGTCTGTCGAACGGGCTGGGGCAAGCGCGAGAACTAACCAGAATGCGTATTACTCTTCGGATGTCGCCGCGACGTGCGTGCGCCAAACCGCGTCGCGCAGCAGGTGCGACATGGTGTCCTTATCATCCTGAACGATGAGTTCATCCAGGTGTGCCAGGGAGGCGACCCGCTCCCCCACCGCAAACTCCACATACGCTAGAGCGAACCTAGCCCCATGACCATCAGGCATCGCCGTCACCTGGTGACGAAGTTCCGACAGCGCACGCCCAAACAGCTCCCCGTCGCCGAACATCAAGCGTGGGTCCGGCGGTTCCTCCAGCAGCTCGGGCACTGCGCTCAGTACCCTGCGCAGCGCTTCGCCCGCGATACCGTACTCACCCAACGCCACATGGGTCAGGGCATACCCCCACTGGGCCACCGCATCGACTTCGTCAGCCAACAGCGCCCGCACGTACAGCCGCCGGGCTTCCTCGTACCGACCCTGTCGGAACACCGCATCCGCCTGCTCACGGAAGCTCAGCCGTTCGGCTGCCGACCGATACACGACCTGCGACCGGCCCAGGTCAACGGTCTCAACCGCAGCGTAACCAACCGCCTCGCGCATGTACGGGCGATGCGTCCGACTCACGTAGACGCTCGGCCCGGCCACGACCACCGCCGGCGACCGCCGGAAGGTATGCCGCGTATAGACACCATGCCCCGAGCTGCGCGCGTAGCGGTGATGACGGGTGTGTACCCCGCGTCCCAGCACGCGGCTGTAGCCGTGACCGATCTGCCCAACGCTACGATCGCCGCGCGACCTTCCCTGATGACGGTCGTGGTTACGGTGGCCCGGTCGCGGTTGGCCCAGGGTAACAGAAGAAATCGGGGCAGGTTGTCGGCAACCGCCGGAACGCCGGGAAGGACCGCGTACTCGTCGTTGCCCGGAAACCCGGCGCGAGGGGCTGATGCGTTGAACGCGGCGTCCGCTACAGCGCGTCGGGATTCGCCGGACACTCGGGCGTTGCGCCGGCCGACCGATGTGATTCTGCGATCGACCTCTGCCGGGACGGTGGCGTTCCCCTCCACTGCGTATCGCCCCGGCTTCCACCACCGGAGCAAGCACCAAGCCGATCAACGCGATCACCAAACCGACCGACCGCATGGGTCTTCCGTGGAGTCTCATGACTGCCCTCCGCGCCCGCTTCCATCCCCAGGCGAGCATTGCTAGCCTCAAGTCAATAATTGCCTCCGGTTAAATAATAACCCGGACCTGGAGCCAAAGCAAGTCAATTCCGACTCGCGGCTAGGCCAGCAGTGACGGTAACTCAAGTAAAGAGCGTATCTTATGATCCGGATGGGCTTTGCCAAGGTCGAAGATCCGCTCCTCGCGACAGATCCAAGCCGCTTCGATTCCCAGCGCCTGGGCGCCGCTCACGTCGCTATACAGCGAGTCCCCCACGTGCATGACCCGCTCGGAGGCAACCTTCATTTCACCCAACGCTTGGCGAAAGACTCCCGCGTCCGGCTTGTACGACCGGGCGTCTTCCGAAGTCACGATGTGCTCCAGCTTCAGCTTGTGCTTCTCCACCGCCCCCAGCAGGTCTTCGGTATCCGCGTTCGACACACAGCACACCGGGATACCCATCGCCGCCACCGCCGCCAAAGCCTCCACCGTCTCCGGTTGCAGCTCCGGCGCTCCCCAGTAGCCCTTGAGATGCGTTACGAACGGAGTCGGGTCGAACGCCCCTACCGTCGGACCGAGGGTCTCCACCAGGGTCTCACACTCCAGCGTGAACAGGTCTCGAAACGCCCCGTCGTTGGCCCGCTCCAGGGCCTTGAAGAAACGCTGGCCCCAGGATACCGCCAGCTCGTGCCCCGCCACATCCAGGCCCAGTTGCCCGACCACAAGCTCGCATGTGTCCTCGACCGCGCGCTTGTCACCCGACGTGAGCGTACCGTAGAAGTCAACAAAAAGTGCATCGAACCGCCGCTCAGCCGCCATCGGGACACCTCCGGATCACTTCCGCCTCGGGCTCCAAGCTAACCGATTCAGCACCCCTTTGCACGGTAGCCGTGGACGATGCGTGCCAGAATCCAGACTCGATGCTAAGATACTCGCACGGGTGATGCGTGCTGTGCAAGTCCTGGCTGCGACCGTAGGTCTGAGAAAACGAGGTGGTCCATGTCCTTATCAGGTGTTGAAAAGATTGTCGAGCGACAGATGCGCAACTGGGAGCTGGCCCGCGAGCAGCGGCAAGGCCCGTCCGATGCCGCCCCAACGCGGTTCCACACCTATGTAGCCATCTCCAGGCAGAAGAGCAGTGGCGGGTCCGCCCTGGGCCGATGTCTCGGCGAGCGCACCGGATGGCAGATCTACGACCGCGAGATTCTCGACTACATGGCTGAGGACGACGCGGTCCAGAAGAGGATCTACGAGGTGGCTGACGAACACCCCGAAGGCCACTTCGAAACGTTCCTCCGTAACCTCGGCTTCGAAGGTCAACCACCCGGAGCGGACTACTTCCGCAAGCTGGTCAGCTCGGTCCGGGCCATCGCCCAGAGCGAGCACGCCATCTTCGTAGGCCGCGGAGCCGGTTTCATTCTGCCCCCCGAGCCCGGCTTCCGCGTGCGCGTCATCGCCTCGATGAGCACGCGCTGCGCACGATACACCGAGTCCGCCGGCGAGGAAGCGGAGTCCAAGATCAAGGAACTCGACCTCCAGCGCGAACGCTTCGTCCGCGATCAGTTCAGAATAGACCCCACCGCGACGGAGCACTATGACGCGATCATCAACACCGACGGTCTATCCACGGAGGCCGCCGCAGCCATGGTCATCGCCGGACTTGAATCCAAGACCGACCTTGCCTGCTAGCAGCGGTTCTGGAAGGTGCCACAGCTCGTGGCGCCACTCTCCCGAACGGTTTTTTTCTGTTTTCGGTTTGCCTTCTCCGATCAGCGTGCGTAGAAATGAGTGGGCGCACAGTGATTATACGGACCCACGCCATCAGGCGATGCCATGGAGCTTTTCCCCTCCGGAAAGCACCGGGCTTTACCTTCGGGTAGCCCGGTGTTTTCTTCTTTGATGCGAAAACTCGTCGCGGCCGCGTCGCAAACGGCGTCCTCGCGGAATACTGCTATAAACTCTCAATAAATAAGGACTTACGGCGCAGATTGCGCATGTGGGTGCGAATGTACTCCGCCACGGTGTTTGGTGAGCATATGCCCATAATGTCCAAGGCTTGGTCGCTCCGGTCGGTCGAGATTATCTCGACCGACCCAAGCCCCAGCAATCGCTCCGCAAAGGACCTGCGGATCCGCACATCGTCCACCCGGATCAGCTCCGTCTGGTCGATGGTCTGAGACAGCACCCCGCGGATGATGAAAAGCCGCTGATCCGTCAGCCGGTACGACCTGCCCAGCACCAGCCAGGCTACGCGCCCCGCAGTCAGCAGGGCAAATACCAGAGTCAGACCCAGCCAGTGGAGCAGGGAAACGCCGTGCCCACGCAGGGCGTAGCAAAGGCAGGTGCTCACGACTATGGCCAGGAGGCCGCAGGCCAGCGTACCGAGGAAGTAGGCCCAATGGGATCGGCCGGCCCAGAGGGTCTGCTCGGCGGCAGGATCGAGCGGGGCCCCGTCACCGACCGGTGCCTGGATTCCCGGCTGGTCGGGCTGGCGCGGGGCGGCTTCGTCGGGCTCAGACTTCGCGGAACGATCCGGATCCGGTTTGTCGCTCACCGATCACCTCCCGAAATGGAACTGGACCACCCAGGGCAGCCATGATAGCCAGGGCGGGGTCTGCCGTCACCGTCAAAAAAAGCCGTTGACAGCCTTGACAGCTCTGCCAAATATACGCTGCGCTTGGCGGTAGAGGTGAACTGG
>JAAEQG010001032.1 GCA_024231775.1 bacterium | reverse complement strand
TGGCGGTGGAGTAACTCATGTAGGCTACAACCCCGAGAGGGATCAGCCCACAACCCAGGAAGGAGGTCACTAGTTTCTTGCCGAGCGTCATTGGTTCTATCTCCAAACTGTTCAGAATCGCGAAGCCGCGAATGTGCCTGCAGCCAGGAGATCGGAGCGCCGGGGTGCATACTCCATAGCCTGAAAGGCCTAGATTGCCGAGAGCCCGATAATCGCCGAGCAGGATGGTCGTCAGGTGCCCTTCTGGGGGTCTCCTCCAAGACAACTTTGGAGGTGATTCGACTTTGGATGCAAAAGACACCGCCTACGCGAATGTGGGCCATGGCCACCGCGGCGGCTGACGACCACGTGCGGGATGGTGTGCGTGTTGGGTTTCTATCGCTCATCTGGGCACCGCCCGGGACGAGCGCTTCACGGACAGGACGGAGAGAATCCGCCCCGGGCCCACCAGGCCTCTACAGCGTCCGAAATGCCTGGTCTGGAGTGGTCTTGACAACGGTGAATGACCGGCAGAACTGAAACTGGATCTCTCGCTGACTCCGGCGACTAGATCCTGCTGGGCAACGGGCTGGAGCCCAGGCCGCGTCGATGAGACGGTCAAGGTAGTTGGCCTCTAGCCAGCGGCGATTCGCGCGGTAGTCGAACTCCGCCAAGAAGCCATCCGCATGCCTGGGGGAACGCCGTGGTGCGTGCCGAGAATCACCCGCCCTCGGAGGCGAGCAAGCTTGCAGGACCTGGTGGACTCCTGAACCGCAGGTGCTTGCACGGATTCAAAGCCCAAAAGGTGGGCCGCCACCCTCACCAAAGTGGGGGTGGCGGCTGCCTATGTGCGTGGTCGGGGGAGCTGGCGGGCTTGCTCTTGGAGGGGTAAGGAACCTAGCCGCCCCACGACCAGCCAATCGACATTCCGCCGAACAGCTCATCCTGGATGAGCCGATTGTCCTCCGGGTTCCCCAGCGCGTCATTGAAGTAGAGGAACCCGGACAGGGTTAACGCTCCCGCCCAGTCGGGCATGCGAAGCGCGGGGGTCAGGTCATACGTGGTGGTGATGCCGTACTGCACATAGGCCAGCCGGCTCGCCCCGTTGCTGCCCGTGCCCAGCAGCGGATCGAGGTAGCGATGATCCATTGCGAAGATCATGCTGGGCGTGAGCGTGAAGTTCTCAAAGAGCTCGAAGTCGTGGCTGATTCCGAACTCCATCCAACAGCCGCCATGGGTGACCTCGACGTCCTGCGCGAACAGGAAGGATGGGTTGAGCACCCCATCCTCGTTCTCGGGAAACATCCACTTCCACATCCAGGCGTCATTGTGCTCCAGGGTGAACCACCATTCCTGGGTATTGATGCTCTTGGCGTTGGGGAACGCATAGAACGTGTATCCCAGGGTGAAAGAGGTGGCGATGGATTCGAGGTCGTAGGCCCAACTCAAGACGTAGTCGACCTCCTGCAGGTTCTGGCCCCCGTGCTCCGGATCGAAGACCTTCTGCATGGCGTACCACTCGAAGAACGTTCCGAAGCTGAAGGTGCCACAAGTGCCTGGCTGCTGGCCGAACAGCGCACCCACGTCTACCGAGATGTCCGTGGTGAGCTGGTGGTTGGGCTTCTCGCGACCCTCGGTGGGATACTCCGAGAAGTTGATCCCGCGGAAAACATAGTCAGAGTAAAGATAGTAGGTGACGTCGAAGCTGAAGGGCGAGGCCAGAGCCTCCTCGTCGTAGGTGACGATCTCCGTCTTCTCAAGCGTGGTCTCTGGCTCATCCTGGTATAGCGAGAAGGACGCGTACACGGTGTCGGTCGCAAGCGGCGCGGCATTCTGGGCCGCGGCGTTTCTGACGAGCAGAGCTGCGACCAACACCGCGCCTAGCCGACCTGCCCGCTGGGGAAGCAGTAGATACATCGCTGGTCTCCCAATGGCGCGCAAGTTCCGCATCCGGAACCGGCGGCGAGTCGAGGGTTTTGCCATCGCGCACCTGGCGCCCACCACGGGCCAGGTTGATCTCGGCGGCAGCGAGATCACTTCTTCAATCGATCAGATCCACTTCGAGCGGTGCATCGGGATTGAGCGCGCCGTCCACCACGTCCAAGATGACCGTGTCCACCACATCGTAGAAGACGCCCCCGGTGAGATCCACCCAGAAGTTGTCTGGTACGCAGTTGCCGCTTCCCAGCAGTATCCCGCCGGACAGAAGTGCGGTAGCCGCCTTAAACCCGAGTTTCTTTGCCTTCATTCGGAAATCTCCTCTTAATCTCAGACACCCGACGCAATGCCGCTACGCACGCGGCCGTACTCAGCCATGTTTCGGGTGCCGGCTGAAAGGAACCTGGCGACGAGCAAGTACGCCCATTCTCCCTCCTTATCGGGTGGGTCTGAGATGATCGCCATAGTCCGAATAGTCTAATCTGGCCACGACGCTATCTTCAGCAGGGGTCAGCTGGAGTGCGCGGGGGCTGTGGTACCGTCGAAGGACTCGCCCCCGCCGGTCATGGCAAGCGCGCGCTGTCCGTCCGCCTGCGGTTCGCCGGACCCATGAACCGACGGTCCCCACGGCCGGGTCGAAGGAATCCCCATGGAGGCAAGTGCGGCCATGACTTGGTGCACCGTTCGGTCAGCGGGTGTACGGTCCGGCCAGGCTACCGAGTTCGGCAGAGCGGTAACGCAGCAAATGACCGCCAGTTTTATGGTCAGATTGTAGGTCTGCCATTCTCCGAGGCAGTGCTTCAGAATGTGGAGATGGCCGTCCGACGCCGCACCCTCCACGCGCGACGCGTGCTCCAGGGTCTCGCGCAGGAACAGGGATTGCTCCGCATTGAGCCACCTCAGAGCCCTCTCGAGTTGGCGGACTTTTTCGTGCGGCATGATCCAGAGTGTCTTCCGCACGGCATCGCTTGTGCTGCACAGTATCTCCATGAGGTTCTTCCTGAATCGGGATGCGCCTCTCCGCCAAGACCGGTCTGATGTGCCGCGCCCTGCGCGGAACGGACGCTTCCGGGGGGAACCGCTCCGGCCGACGCCCTCTCAGATGCAGTGCTGTCGCGCCGTCCTGCCGGCGTGCCCAGGACCACACGGCAACAAGCCGGAACTCACCGGCCCGTACACTCGAAGTATCGACGTTCAGCCGAACAACCCCCCATAGACTGAAACGTCTAGTTTTCGGCAGGATGACCGAGCAATAGGCACGGTTGGCGGAGCGCCGCGCGCTTACGGAGTGGCCAAGCCCTCGCGAATGGCGAACCGGGTCAATGCGACGCGACTGTGAATGTCAAGCTTGTTCATCAGATTGGTGGTATGGCAGTGGACTGTGCGCGGGCTCACGTGCAGTTCTCTGGCAATCTCCTTCTCGCCCATGCTGCGGGCAATGTGACGCAAAACGCTCAGCTCCCGAGGTGTCAGCATCGAACTCCGGGATCGCGGTTGGCTAGCCAACCGCGTCCCCTCGTCATCGATCACGACACGCTCCTGAACTTCGGTCGAGTAGTGACTTCCTCCGGAGGCAACCGTCCGGATGGCCTCGATGACCGACTCCGGTGGAACACTCTTCGTGAGGTAACCTGACGCTTCGATCAACAGAGCCTGCTCGATGTATCGATCGTGGAAGAACGCGCTGAGGAAGATGATCCGCGTGTCGGGGCATTGATCGAGTATCGTTCTGGCGGCGTCAAAACACGCCGTGCCCGGCATGTCAATATCCATCAGAATGATGTCAGGCTTCTGTTTGATGGCCACGGTCACCACATCGTTGGCGTTCCCCACGGTCTCCACAACCACCATATCCGGCTCGCCCGCCAGGTGATCTCCGAGCATCATGCGGATCAAGGCGTGGTCATCGGCCAGCACGATGGTGATCGGCTTGTTCATACTTTACCCACCTGTTCATGCTCACGACCGAGCAGGCGGCCAACCAGCTCGACGAGCTCGGAAACCTGGAATGGTTTGCGGATCAGAAGCGTATCCTGTTCGTCCACGCCAACATCACCTGAGCCGGTGATAACGATGGCGGGTATCCGGGAACCAGTATCTCGGATCTCGCCCAAACAGTCAAGACCGCTCTGTCCAGGAAGGTCGATGTCGATGACGAGCATTTGAACCCGAGATCGGTGCTCCTGCCAGTGCGCCATTAGCGTGACACCATCGTCCGCGGCCACCACATCATAACCGCGGGCGAAAAGCGATGCCGTGATGATGCTGCGTACATGTCGGTTGTCCTCGGCCAGCAGAACGAGTTCTCCCTGGGATCGTCGCTTAGCACGAGCTGGTTCCTCCACGGAGCCGACGTCTTCGGTCTCGACCACGGGTAGCATGATCCTGAACGTCGTGCCTTCACCCGGAGCCGAGTCAATCTCGACGCGGCCGCCGTGCTCGGCGACAATGCCATGGACGATGGCCAAGCCCAAGCCCGTACCTTGCTCGCGAGCCTTCGTCGTGAAGAACGGCTCGAACACGCGATTCTTGGTCTCCGCGGCCATTCCCGTACCGGTGTCACTGACGACGAGCCGCGCGACGCGATTACCCGACAGACCAGGAACGTCAAGATTACCGCCTGGGGCTGGTCTGCCGAACACCTCTGCGGCGCTGATGTGCAGCGCTCCTCCGTCCGGCATGGCGTCACGGGCGTTGACCGCCAGGTTCAAGATGATCTGCTGCAACTGAGTGCCATCCGCGTGCAGCCAGATCGGCGGTTCACCCGCCAAGTCCGTCGTGATGGAGATCGATGTCGGGATCGTGTGTCTAAGTAGGAGCACGGACTTCTGAAGCAAACGGCGCAGGTTGACGCGCTCCTTCTGCGGTGGGGTCTTGGCCGAGAACGTCAGCAGCGACCGCGTGATGCTCTCAGCCTGGCGAGCGGCTTCCTGGATGCCCTCGATTGCCTGTCCGGCGGAGGCGTGTTCGGCGATCGCTTGTTCAGCTAGTTCAGCATAGCCCATGATCGCGGTGATCAGGTTGCTGAAATCGTGGGCCACGCCCCCCGCCAGTTGCCCCACAGCCTCGAGCTTCTGCGCCTGGCGGAGCTGCTCCTCGATTCTGATCTCTTCCGTAATATCGCGTTTGACGGCCACATAGCTGGTTGTCTTGCCAGAAGCATCGAGCACAGGCGAGATCGTCGCCTCTTCGGTGTAGTGAGTGCCGCTCTTCTTCTTGTTCACCAGCCGGCCGTTCCAGGTCTCGCCGCGGGCGAGCGTGTCCCACATGGTCCTGTAGAATGTGCCGTTCTGCTTCCCACTCTTGAGGATACGCGGATTCTTGCCAGTCACCTCATCACGGGTGTAGCCGGTGATATGCTCGAAGGCCGGGTTGACATACTGGATGGCTCCCTCGACGTCGGTGATGAGCACCATCTCGGCCGCCTGCTCGATGGCCGACATCAACCGCTCACGCTCCTCCTCGGCCAGCTTGCGCTCAGTGATGTCGCGGCCTTCGGCGATGAGCAGGGCAACCCTGCCGGTGTCATCTCTCACCGGCTTGAGTGAGAAGTCTACGTAGCGGATGCTTCCGTCGGGGGCCGGATGAGAGGCCTCGAAACGAGTGAACTCCCCGGTCTCCGCTCCTCTCCGGACGGCCTCGCGCAGTCTCCCCTGCTGCTCGGGGTCGTGCGTCCACCAAGGTGTCTCCCAGAACGGTTTGCCCAGCACTTCGGACTCCGACACTCCCGTGAATTCCAGGGCCGTACGATTAGCCTCGATCAGCACACCGTCCGGTGTCAGGAGTCCGATGAACTGGAATGTCTGGTCGAAGATCGCTCGGAAGTGCCTCTCGCTCCTCCGTAGCTCCTCCTCGGCCCGCTTGCGCTCGGTGATGTCCGTGCAAAGTCCGACCATACGCAACGGACGTCCATCCTGATCGCAGATGAGCACAGCTTGCGCGTTGACCGTGTTCCATACTGACTCCCTCCCGCGCACGCGGTACTCACACTCATAGCGTCGGTTCCGTTCCAGCGCTTCGAGTGTTGCGGCTTCGGCTGTCGGCAGGTCTTCAGGATGAACCCGTTCCTTCCAGCCTTCGAACGTCCCCGAGAACGTGCCCGGCTCGAGCCCGAAGATCTCCTGCATTCGGTCGTCCCAATGCACATCACCGGCGGCGATGTCCCAAGTCCACGTACCGGCACGCCCGGCCTCCATCGCCAACTGCAACCGCTTCGTGCTTTCCTGGAGCGCCTCCTCCGCCCGCGCACGCGCTATCGCTCCGGCAAGGCTCCTGGACAGGCCGTCGATCAGGCTCCGTTCCTCCAACATGAACGGGCCTTCATCCTGCTCGGGGCGTGCTTCGAGGCGGTAGACCTCTATCGATCCTCGGAGTTCGCCGTCCACCACGATGTCGCTTGACTGCTTCCACTCGGTCTCCTCGAATGGCTCTGAGACGTACTCCTTCCCATCGAAGAGCACCCTACCTCTCGTGACGTCCGGGTACTGCCAACCGGGGGGGATGAATTCCGCCGCATCCTGAAGGATTTCGTCGAGAGAGGTTCGCGTCCGGATGGACTCGGAGACGCGGTACATGCATCGGAGTTCCTTGACGCGCTCACCCATGTCGTGGAGCAGCCTCTCACGTTCCACCTCCCCCCGCTTGCGCTCGGTGATGTCGCGGCAGGTCTCGATCACCTGCGCCACATGTCCAGCGTCGTCGAGAATGGGCGAAGCTGTGACCTCGACAAAACGCTCCTCGCCATCGGGGCCGTGATGAATGTGCTCGACCACAACCGGCGCCTTGGTCGCGGCAACTCGCTCCAGCGGGCAGACTTCCCCCGCATCTGCGCAGGGCTGGTTCCGCCCGTGGTGGACCTGATAGCACTCCATGCAGCCTGCGACGGGGCCTTCCATCCCAGTCATCTGTTGGGCCGCCCGGTTGGCTAGGACAACGCGGTAGTCGAGGTTTACCACCAGAGTTGAATCAGGCATCGCGTCGATGACGGTTTGCAGAAAACTCTGCGACCTGCGCAGCGTATCCTCGGAGTTCCTCCGCTCCGTGATGTCTCGACCACAAACAACGAATCCCCGGATCTCTTCGTCGGCATCAACATACGGGGAATACGTGATGTCCATGTACCGCCGGCCGCAAGCGGGAAACTCAAACCACTCCTGGTAGCGGACCTCCGTTCCGGACAAACAGAGCTCAGCATTCGGACGTATCGTGGTTTCAAAGAACTCCTGGTCGAAGATCTCCGCCACGGAATGCCCTATCAGCTCGGCGCACGTCTTGCCGAATGCCTCCAGGTACGCCTCGTTGGTAGCAAGGTGGACAAAGTCCTCGTCAAGCAGCGCCAACATGTCGCTGGAACTGGAAACGATGTGTGCAAACCGACGTAACTCCTCCTCGGCCAGCTTGCGGTCGGTGATGTCTTCACCGACGGCCTGATACTCGACGGGTCTTCCCCTAGCGTCAAACAGCACCCGGTTCGTCCATCGCTGCCAGTGGACCTCACCACCCGGCGTGACTACCTGATGTTCGTGGGAATGGGCCGGGGAGTCGACAGTCAGCGCCGTGATGTCGGCCATTATGGTTTCCCGTTCGGCTTCGGGAATCAGTGAAAGGAATGTCCGACCGACCAACTCGTCACGCGCCTTCTCGAAGTACTGACAATAGGCCTCATTTACGTATGTAACTATTCCGCCGGGCAGGAAGCGGCAGAGCAGCACCGGTGTGTCTTCGGCGATTGCCCGATAGCGTCCCTCGCTCTCACGTGCCGCCTTCGCCGCCCGCTTGTGCTCCGCCAAGCGCTTTAACGTCTGCTCCAACAGCGCCGCCGGGAGCCAGCGACCGCGCGCCTCGGCCCGTGGAACATAGTAGAAACCGCCATGGGACTCCGTGCCGACGATGGTGACGGGGTGCGCGTGCAGCACGTCCAAGAGCACCTCGGGCTCAAAGCGGCGCTGGTCGTAGTGGCAAATGGCCAGGCACCTGCTGCCGGGCAGGAACTCGCTGAGCTTTGTTTCGTATTCGGCGAGGCGGTCGGTCCCAGGAAGCCCGCGCAGGGCCCAGGCCATTTCGCTCGCAACACGCAGCGCGTGGTATCCGTCGGCTATCGCACGCTCTGTTTCAGACCGGAGGAACTCGATCATCCGGTCCGGATCGAAGACGCCATCCCGCGTGTAGGTGTCGTCGCAGGTGGCGATCGCCAACTGCCCGGTTTCGACGTATGGCTCAACTGACAGACCCTCATCGCGCACATCATCCAGTACCGTTTCGGCAGAGTGGGTGTCGGCGATAAAGACTACCTTCTCACCGCCCTCCAGCCCCTGGCCCAGGAAGCGTGTCAGCACCGCCCGCCGCTCCTCTTCTGTTTCGTAGATGCAGCAGATGTGATCGCCCGGTCTGTGGCCGAGGACGCGGTGCGTGGTGGCGGCCGGTTTGTCCCGTGTCTCGCTCGGTCCCAGGTCGGCCTCCGCGGCACGCAGCTCATCGACAGCCTGCTGCAAGCTTGCCAGGGCCTCGCCCAGGAGACCCTCAGCCAGCTTGGGGTCACGGGTTGCCGTCTGGATGAGGTCCTCAACGCGCCGACGCGCGGATTCAATCCTCTCTCGTGACAACACGGTGCTCATGGCATGCTCCTGAATCTGCTGGCCGAATGCCCCGACAGGGACCGTCAATCCGGCCATCCCGCGCCATGCCTGCCCCATCGTCCGATTAGACCCGGGGGACCTTCTGTCTATCGTCTGGACGCCCGCGCCCGCAGCGAACGTACCCCGAATCGTCCCCGGACGAGGCCCACTGCGCCAACCACCAGCACGCACGCGAAGACGACCAGGCAGGCTCTCGCAGGCCGAACCATTGGATTCCTCCTCGAGTCTACGGGCAGACGGACAATCGGCGGCAGGCGACCGGCTTCGGTGTCCACTCGGTCACCGCCGCGACGAGTTGCCAGCCAGCCGCTTCACCCTCCACCAGCAGGATGCACTCCCGTCCCCTTCCTTGGTGCCTTGCTACGAAGATGAACCCAGCGCAAATGTGCACACGGATACCGCAGCGATCCGATTCTCTCACGTGATGCCCCGTTGCTCATGGCGGCTCGGCGCTCCTGGAGCGAACGTTCATCCAGCCAACCCCACGCCCGAACTCGGGAACCTGTTCTCTATCGTCCGAACTGCCTGTCGGCCACCCGCGATTCCCCGGCGCCTCAGCCGCGAGGGGCTTGGGTGGGGCAAGTCAACGTGTACCCTCAAGGCGCTCGCCAGTATACGCCGATAATACCGCCAAGGGGAAATCTGGAACAGGGAGTTCATCGGCGATGTCGAAGTTCTCAAAGGGGGCGGCCATCGTCGTGAGTGTCTCCTTGCTCATCGCGATCAGTCTGCTGTACGCGTATCCAGGCAGTACGGC